>NZ_JCACKM010000174.1:0-14069 GCF_059505385.1 Desmonostoc vinosum | reverse complement strand
ACGCTCCTGTGTCGCTCTAAGCGAAGCTATGCCGTAGGCTTTACGCTGACGCTCGTACCTCGCTACCGCTGACGCTCGAGGACTCGCTACCGCTTCGCTAACGCTAACGCTATCGAGGACTCGCTCTAAGCGAAGCTATGCCGCAGGCTTTACGCTACGAAGTGCGTAATTAAGTTTTGTAATGGGGATTTAGCGCAAAGTCACTCTTTGGGTTTCCTCCTCACTGACGGCAGTTGTTCATGGGGGAAACCACGCCACTTGCTTCAATCCGGGAAACCCGTCTAACGCAGTGGCTCCCCAAGATCACACTGCCTTAACTTTGTAAGACCCCAACACAAAACTTGTCGGTTATAGAACCGGGGGACTTAAACCCACGCAACTTGTTAAAAAATCAGGCAACACTCGCTAATATTCTCGCACAATTGACAATTTAACGATTTATGGCGCTAAAATGCCTTTTAGTTACAAATCCGCCGCTAAAATTGCTTTGGATTTACAAATTGACTTGCAAAACTAACCTGTATGAGCAATAAACCTCATCACCCCTGCATACCCATACCTCGTGAGCATAGTTTTTCAAACTTCGCATTTTTACCCATCCATATGGGGCAAATTTTATTACGAAAAAATAATATTACTTTGTTCCATGAATGTTATTGATAGATTTCTGTAAATACTGCTACCAAAGCCTTATTAATCTAAAGTAGTATAGCCCCTCAGACTAGATTTATAAAATCTGTACTTGTAAGCATACTCACACAACCTTTAACCAAATCATTGGTTGTTCATTTTCATGCTTAAGTCCTGACTTCTTGCAGAAGTTCAGAAAAGGGGAAATGAGGCATAATTTCTTTCACTCTCCTCAACCTTTGTCTTTTCGATTCTCTATTTATTACCAAATAATAATTATTATACATTCGGTAGGAACTGCTTATGTCAAAAACGCTGCTAATAAATAATTACTTACGAGCGACTCTATTAGCTTTAACAATTGGTTTTGTCGGCTGCGGAAGTCAGGCGGCAAACACTAAATTTACTCCAACCATTAGCAGAAATAATGAAAATTTACCTAGAGTTGTAGCAACTACAACTGTACTATGTGACTTAATCAAACAGGTGGCAGAAAATACAATTAACCTCACATGCTTGATTTCTCCTGATGCAGATCCCCACATTTATCAACCAAACCCAGAAGATCGCAAAGCCATTGAACAAGCTAACCTGATTTTATATAACGGCTATAATTTGGAACCAAGCTTGATCAAAACTATTAAAGCAACTAAAAACTCAGCACCAAAAATAGCAGTGAGTCAACTTGCAGTGTCTAAACCACAAAAATATCAAGAAAGTGGCAAAAGAATTACCGACCCTCATGTTTGGCATAATACTAAGAACACTATCAAGATGGTAGAAGTAATTAATAATAATTTGAGCAAGCTAGTACCTAGTAACGCTAAAACTTATAGCAATAATACTAAAAATCTTACCAATGAGTTGCTGCAATTAGATAGTTGGATCAAATCAAGAATTGCTAGTATTCCAGTCAAGCAACGTAAATTGGTGACAACTCATAACGCACTGAATTATTATGTCAAAGCCTATGGTCTTTCTTCTATAGGATCTTTAGAAGGAATCAGCACTGAAAAAAAACCAACACCTGCACGAGTGAAAAACTTAGTTGCAAATATTAAACGGTCTAAGGTGCGGATAATTTTTATAGAAAAGACAATTAATTCTAAGTTGATAGAGTCTGTTGCTAGTCAAACAAAAGTGAAAATATCAGAGAATGAATTGTACACCGATGGACTTGGTGAACCAGGAAGCAGTGGCGCAACCTATCAAAAAATGATGGCTGCTAATACACGCACAATTGTTGAAGCACTAGGAGGGACATACTTAATATTTGAAGTGAAGTCCCCTCAATAGACTCATATTTATAGAATTGTCAGTGAACACTACTCACAATATCAAAATTAAAGTTTGAGCGATCGCAACAAAGCATCTAACCCAAAAAAATCGCTTATTTTTAGCAATTAATGCTAAAATCAGTGTTTCTTCATATTTTCTTCATAAAATCTAAATAATATTAACATACTTTACTTTAACGTCAGCACTGTATATTTTCTCTAGGCACAAATTTCCAAATCTAATTTCTCGTAAAAGCGCTTATGGGGATAGTTTAGTTATTGGAAATTAGAAGTATAGAAAGCTAGTTTTTACTTCCAGTCATCCTAAACAAGCTAACCTTTTCCTCAAGGTTAAATCTAAGTAAAAGCTTGGTTAAAACAATCTCAAACTTAGTAATTAAATCTGAAATAGCAAGCATCTGGAAGTTATCTAAATACTGTAGTGAGGTGTGTTTTGTATTTTATTAGCTACACACTCTCAAGTTTAATTACGAATTACGTTAGCGCAGCGGTAGCGAGTCCGCGATAGCGTTAGCGACACAGGAGCGTCGCGTCATTACGAATTACGAATTACGAATTATTTAATGCTGCTTATACCAAGGCTAAACATAGCAGATTTCAGAAGTTTTTCTCTCTTGAGAATCAATTGTAAATCCACAAGGAGCTAACAACAAATGCCATCAGAAATCGACTCATATAAAGCCTATATTCCTGCGACATTATCCGCAGAAGAATTATCTCTTATCAATAATGTCATCGTTGGAACACCTCTAGATGATGTTCTTCATGGCACTTCCTTAAACGATATCATTATTGCTCTCGAAGGAGACGATCGCATCAAAGGCAGCTTTGGCAACGACATCCTTTTAGGAGGCACTGGAACCGATACAGCCGACTACAGCGCCTTGGGTCGTCCAATTACTTTAGAAGCTCGTGGCTTTGTTAATAAAGGCAAAGCCGGCACAGATCGAATCTTCGAGATTGAGACAATTATCGGAGCCACAGACCAACCCAACGTTATTGATGGTTCTACTGGTACGAGTACCACCACATCATTCGATGTCAACTTAGCAGCCAACAGCTTAGTTGTTAACGGCATTCCAGGGCTGGGCACATTGAAATTTACAGTTCAAAACTTTGTCAATGTGACTGGAACCTCACAAGACGACAGCATTACTGGCGACAGCAAAGACAACCTCCTCATTGGTGGCGGTGGCAACGACAAAATCTTCGGACTCAATGGAAATGACACCGTGCGCGGTGGTACTGGTGATGATGTAATTAGTGGAGGTCACGACGGCACACTATTTATCTCTCGCCTCCCGGATGGGAATGACATTTTAGAAGGTGGTAGTGGCTACGACATTCTTATCGGTGGTTCTGGCAATGATCTTTTGGATGGAGGCACCGAGGTAGACACAGCCGATTACAGTAGGTTGAGTAACGCCATCACTCTAGAAGCCGTAGGCGTCGTCAACAAAGGCAAAGCCGGTACAGATAAAATCCTCAACATTGAACAAATTATTGGGGCCAAAGCACAAGCCAATGCTATTGATGGTTCTACCGGCACGAGTACAACAACATCATTCGATGTCAACTTGGCAGCAAATAGTCTGATTGTTAACGGTATTCCAGGTCTTGGTTCAGTTAAATTTGCGGTTCAAAACTTTCTCAACGTCACTGGAACCTCACAAGCTGACAGTATTACTGGCAACAGCAGTGGTAATCTGCTCAAAGGTGGCAAAGGAAACGACCAACTCTCAGGTCTTGGCGGTACAGACACCATCATCGGAGTTGATCCTACAAGCGTGCAACCAGGCATCAAAGAGATAGATACCCTGTCTGGTGGTACTGAAGCAGACAAATTTGTACTTGGAGATGAGAAAAATCCTTACTATGTGGGAGGCGGAGGATTCTTTGGTTTAAACGACTTCGCCTTTGTCAAAGATTTCCAGACAGGTCAAGATAAAATTCAACTCAAAAAGCTAGAAAACTACATCTTTGGGAAAAACTATATTGCGATCGGCCCTCAATTTACAGCAACCACCGATACCATCAGCAAAGACTTCAATGATTCTCAGGTACAGGCAACCGTTGATGAGATTATCAAAAACAATGGTGTTGTGACAAAAACAACAGATAGTCTCGACTCCACTGCAATTTTTCCGCGTTTTGACATAGTCGGGATTTTTGCCAATAGCTATAGCTTTAGCGATATTCACTTTGTTTGATCATCTAGTGCTTGGGGAATGGGGAATTGGGAATTGGGAATGGGGAATTGTCATCTCCAGCAATGAATGTAGAGACGCGCCATGTCCAATGAATGTAGAGACGCGCCATGGCGCGTTTCTACAAGGGTTTCGGGTAACGCAGAATTAATTTCATTAGATATCTATATGGTTATTCCCCGCGTCCTTGCGTCCCCGCGTCTCCGCGTCCCCAGTCCCCAACCCCCAACCCCCTATCTCCCCGAACACTCAAACAAGTGTAGACACAACCTCTGAGATAATTCTTCGCACACTTTCACCCCTCGCACGCTATTACCACGGGCATCTAATGGTGGTGAAAACACACCAATGCCCATCTGATGGGGTACAACGGCGATAATTCCACCGCAAACGCCGCTTTTGGCAGGAACACCAATCTTATAAGCCCATTCACCTGCAAAGTTATACATCCCACAGGTGTACATGACGCTGAGTATATCTTTAATATAGTGACTGTCTACTGCCTGTTCTTTGGTGATGGGATTAGTACCTTTATTAGCTAAGGTGGCTGCCATCACTGCCAAGTCTCGACAATTCACCATCACAGCACACTGCTGAAAATAAAGATCTAAGGCTTCTTCAATATTTTTGTCAATCATCCCAAAGTTGAGCATCAGGTGCGCCATCGCGCGGTTGCGGTGTCCTGTGCTGCGTTCTGAGGTAAATACTGAAATATCCACAAATACGTCATGCCCAACGTATCGCCGAAACATATCTAACATCCGGTTGAGGCGTTCGGTTGCACCAGAACCTTTAATTAAACTAGTGGTAGCGATCGCCCCTGCATTTACCATGGGGTTATAAGGTCGTTTGGATTGCTCATCAAGGATAATGGCGTTGAATGCCTCTCCTGTTGGTTCCACCCCAACTTTGGTTAAAACGTAATCTCGCCCGTGATCCTCTAAGGCTAACCCATAAGCAAATACCTTAGATATTGATTGAATTGTAAAAAGTTGCTTATATTCCCCAACTTCGTAAACTTGACCATCTACAGTCACTATGCAGATGCTAAACAAATCAGGGTTTACCTTCGCCAGTTCTGGAATATAGTTCGCTACTACACCTGCTTGCAGCGATTTGTACTTGGAGTGCAATTCGTCAATCACAATTGCAAGTGGTGATGAAACTATTTCTAAATCTTCCGGATTTGCCATGAGGCTGACAGCTTAATATAAAAAATCATACTTGATCAACTACTGATATATACGAGGTTTGTTGTGTTTTTTAAGACATTGCAAAACTCGTTAATATATGCATGTGTAACTTTTTTAATTTTTTCATCATTTAATTTTTCAAAATTCTAGTCTGAGTAATGCTTGCTTTTTATACTCAGTATTACACCTTTAGTTAGTTACATATATAACTTATTTCCGTCTAGTGAAGGATGACGCGACTCATAGTTAATTTAGACAAAAAAATATAGTGAAAAAATTCATGAGTGGGAGTTGATTTTTACGATTATCTCATATGCAGATCCAGTAATCACTAAGGTTATCATCAAATATAAAGATTTTATGAATTATTGGATATTGAGCATTTATACTGTTGTATTTCACTCCAAATCCGATTAAGCATCTCTGATTATTTGCAATTGTTAAATGTTATTTAAGATACATATAAAATAACTGGTTCTTTAGCAGCAGCACATCAAGCTACATTGTTTGATCAAGCAACTAACATTAAGTTTTAATACAAAATTTTCTACTTCCCAAAAAAAACGTTACACAGCCAAAATCCTGATTTGAGAAAGGTTTTACCCTTGCGATCGCAACTTAAATTTGTGAGGGTTTCTCAAATTTACGCTAAAACCCTGATCCCCAAGCCAAAAAGTTCATGTTAGTCTGTTGCAGTTATAAATAACAAAGTGAAAGCGGAACGAGTTCGAGTTATTAGGGAGGAAGTCAGTCTCACTGGTGAAGTATCCCACGAATCATAAAAACTTACTGTTCTACAGTCGCTTTAAAATCGGACGCATGAATCAAAGACATTTGTGGACTATTGTCGCCCTGTCTCTAACTGTTTTGGGGACACCCTCAGTTGGTCGCACTCAAACCACCAACACAGAAGCATTAGCTTCTGGTAAGTCACCCACCACTGATGTGGTCAAGGTAGGAGAGTACCAATCTTCAACAGGGAAAACTGCCTCGGATGCTGTGATTACAGAAATCAAACCTCACAACATCAAAGGTCGTCAGGCGGCAATCCTTTTTATCAAAAGTATTCCAGTTCTCACTTTTTTGGGTTCTGTGCCAGAAGCAAGTACGGAAACTAATAAAGTTGGTGCTATTGGAGAAGCTCAGGGTGTACAATCGTACACCCTTAATTCTAGCAACTCAGCCAAGATAGCGAGTGTTGGAAACCTCAAGGGTGTTAGTAACCAGATTAGCTCGGTTGACAATGACCCGGTTCAAAGAGCTGGCAAAGTAGCAGCTAAAATCAACCAGATCAACCGGGAAAATGTAGACGCCAGTAAAATCACAGTCAGTTGGAAAGCAAGAGGCGGCTCAACTGCTAATCAAGCCCAAAACAAGGGTGCCTCTGATCAACAGCAGACAGGCGATCGCTATACAATCAAGATCAATGGCGATGAACTGGTGGAAATCAATGAAAATACACGACTAGCAGATTCCACCAAGGATCTCGCCCAAGATGCATTGCAAGCAACCAACCGGATGCGGAGACTCTTGGGTAATGCATCACCCTTAAGCGAGATTGCCAACTTGCCAGCACGCCCACGAATCTCGTTACCAAAACTGCCACAAGAAATTTCCATTGGCGGAGTCAAAATCTCTTTCAAAGGCATAGCTTCCTTCTACGGCTATGATGGCTCTGGCAATCGTACCGCCACCGGTGAGAGATTTAATCCAGAAGGTATGACCGCAGCTCACCGTAGCTTACCTTTTGGTACAAAAGTCCGTGTTACCAACACCCGCAACGGTCGTTCCGTAGTCGTGCGGATTAATGATCGAGGCCCATATATCCGGGGTCGCATCATTGATCTTTCTGCTGGTGCAGCTCGGCTTTTAGGAATGATGAGCAGTGGTGTAGCACCAGTGCGAATTGATGTCTTAGGAAGATAAAAAGACCAGAGACGAATAGCACGCTTGAAAACTCGAAAGTCAGAACTGGAAAACCCTTTTCTGACTCGTAATTCCCTATCACTGATAACTGTTTTAATTCCCCCTAGTTGAAGCATCTCTTCCCTCGATTTCAGATATAAACTAACGGGGGAGGGATCGAGAAAAACTAGGGGTATTTTGTGCGCCTGCTGACAACAGTCGCAGCTTTACGCTGCTATTTAAATAAACGCCGCTCACAACACAAGTCGATTACAGTTCCACAAGATTTGGTGCTGGATGAGATGAGTAGCTGGTACCAGACACCCATCGGTCTCGTACCAACAATGGGAGGGTTGCATCAAGGTCATTTAAGCTTGATTCAACGAGCAAGGCAAGAAAATTCCATTGTGATTGTAAGTATTTTTGTTAATCCCCTGCAATTTTCTCCCAACGAGGATTATCAACACTACCCCCGCACTTTAGAATTAGACCAACAACTTTGCGAACAAGCAGGGGTGGATGCAATTTTTGCGCCTACTCCGGAAGAAATGGGAGTACCGCAGAAGAATATACAAGAATCTCAGGTTACACAAGTTATCCCCCCATCTGCTATGATAACAGGCTTGTGTGGTCGTTCTCGGTTGGGTCACTTTCAAGGTGTGGCGACGATCGTCACCAAGCTTTTCAACTTGGTACAGCCTGATAGGGCCTACTTTGGTCAAAAGGACGCTCAGCAACTGGCAATTATTAAACAGTTAGTAGCTGATTTAAACTCGTCAGTAGAGATTGTTGCTTGTCCAACGATACGGGAAGCATCGGGTCTAGCCCTAAGTTCCCGCAATCAATATTTGACTGCAACCGAAAAAGAGCAAGCATCTGTTTTGTATCGCGGCTTGCAACTAGCCGAGGTAGCGTTTCGTGCTGGGGAACGCAACAGCAACAAGCTAATAGCATTGGTGCAGCAACAACTGACTATGGTCAGCAGCGTTTTAGTGGAATATATTGAATTGGTTGAACCGACTACGTTGATGTTATTAGAAAGAATTGAGGAGGAAGGAATGCTGGCGATCGCAGCTCGGCTTGGTACTACACGTTTGATTGATAATACCATCTTGCGCGATCGCCAACCCATCATCGCCATTGATGGGCCTGCCGGGGCGGGAAAATCCACGGTGGCGCGTCAAGTGGCGTCAGACCTGGGATTAGTATATTTAGATACGGGAGCTATGTATCGTGCTGTGACTTGGCTAGTGCTGCAAAAGAACATTGCAATTGACGATGAGTGTGCGATCGCTGAATTAGCCCATCAGTGTATGATCGAACTCACTCCCAGTCAAGATATACAATCTCCTGTGCAGGTTTGGATTAACGGTATTAATGTTACTATGCAAATTCGCACGATTGAGGTAACATCGAAAGTATCCGCAATCGCCGCACAAAGCGCTGTCCGCAAAGCCCTTGTCAAACAACAGCAAAGCATTGGTAAACGTGGTGGTTTAGTCGCTGAAGGACGAGACGTTGGTACTCATGTGTTTCCCGACGCCGAAGTAAAAATCTTTTTAACCGCCTCTGTAAGCGAACGCGCCCGCCGACGTCAACAAGACTTCAACAAACAAGGTCAACCCCAAATTAGTTTAGAACAGCTCGAACGCGACATTGCCGAACGCGATCGCAAAGATAGCACTCGTCAAGTTTCTCCTTTGCAAAAAGCAGTAGATGCGATCGAAATTCAAACAGATGGTTTAAATGCATCTGAAGTCACAGCACAGATCGTCAAATATTATCAGCAACGCTTATCTGATTGGTAATCACTGCCATTCTCTATTAATTTTCTATATCAATATCATGGTGAGTAATTAATTACTCACCATTTTTAATATTTGTTGTAAATATTAAATTAAATTTACTCAGTAAGTCTGAGCATTGCTTAAAATTTAACTCTTCTAGCTTGGGATTGAAATTTAATGACTTTTAATACTTCTCAAGATAGAAGTTTTAAATGTACAAAATAAGCTACATAAAATACTAAAAATCAAAAGCAAGATATTAACGAATTCTCATATCCTATTTTTATAAACCAACTTTAGTTGCATGTCACCTTTAAAGCCCCATTAATGATCAGGGATTAAGGGAGGTATATAAGCAATTAAAAATAGACAAATCCAGTATTAGTAAGCATTCTGCCTATTGACTGGATATAAACCCAATCAAGGGGAATTAACTAAAGCTTGATAAATCGAGGGCTTGAGAGTTCGAGAGCGCCATCTTGCCAAATACCGAAATTGCAATCTGCCATGAATTATGAGCCATTTTTATTTATAGAGCGAAAACTTCAGAATTTGACTTATTGAAAAAGTACTTTGTCTTCATCTTCACTTTGGTAGTAGAATGACGATGTTAAGTTTTATGTCCCAAAATTAAGGACACAAAACTGCAAAACACAAAAGCTGTAATTTCCTAAGTTGCTGTCATAGCTTTAATCTGGAAAACGGTAAAGAGAGGATTTCACAAAATGGCATTTGTACAGCCCCCCCTACCCTTCGACTTTAATGCTCTAGAGCCGTATGGCATGAAAGGCGAGACCTTCGAGTATCACTACGGCAAGCATCACAAAGCTTATGTAGACAACCTGAACAAGCTGACTGAAGGTACAGAACTTGCTGATAAGTCGCTCGAAGAAGTGATCAAAACCTCCTTCAAAGACTCCTCTAAAGTTGGCATCTTCAACAACGCTGCTCAAGTTTGGAACCACACCTTCTTCTGGAATTCCTTAAAACCAGCTGGCGGTGGTACACCCACAGGTGAACTCGCAGCCAAGATTGACAAAAATTTTGGTGGCTTCGACAAATTCAAAGAAGAGTTCTCCAACGCTGCGGCTACCCAGTTTGGTAGCGGTTGGGCTTGGCTGATTGATGATGGTGGCACTTTAAAAGTGATTAAAACACCAAATGCAGAAAACCCTCTAGCTTATGGTCAAAAAGCACTCCTAACTCTAGATGTTTGGGAACACGCTTATTACATTGACTACAAAAATGCTCGTCCTGCCTTCATCAAGAATTTTCTAGAGCAGTTAGTTAACTGGGACTTCGCTGCTGAAAATTTAGCTCAAGCTTAATCTAAAAATGGCTTTTGCTATTCGCACTAAGCAAGCCCTAATTAATTAACAATTAAACCTCTAGAATCCTAATATCTAGAGGTATTTTTTATTTAATCAGCAAATATAGCGATTCCCTGTTAAGTGAGGTATTGACCAACTTTTTTAAACGCAGAGGAAAGCGCAGCGAAAAGTTCTGTTCGCGTAGCAAGATCCCCATAGGGGTACGCTCAATGCTCGATACTCTGAGAAGACGAGGGTTGAGCGGAGTCGAAACCCGGCAATCGAGGTGAGGTTTAATTTAGTCCTTCTATTTAAGTACCTCACTAAACTAGGAAATACTATATATTTAGGTGTTTTTCTGCTTATCTAGCTTCTCTTGAATCGCTTCTCTACAAAATTCGGGAGGATTGTCTTGTGCTTTGACCTCTTCTTCCATTTCTTTAGTAACACGGATAGTCAGTCTTCCTTCTAAGGGTTTTTCTCTGTCAGACTTGATAGGTTCAAAATTTTGAGGATTCCCTTTAGGGTTTGGCATTGTTGAGAAAAGTAAATATAAGTTGATTCTTTGGTTGACAAAAGAATAGATTTTTAAAATCGGTAGGTATGTAAGCCTGACAAACTTGTTACCTACCGATACCACTTTTACAAGAGGTAACTATATTGTATGTTCACTCGTTCTGAACTTGAAGTGTTGACCACTGCTCAGCTGAAAATCTTGTGTGCTAGGTACGGTATTAAACCAACTGGCAATCCAGGGTATAAAACAAGCCATATCGTCTCGTTAATGGCATTCCCTCAGCTGGCATTGCAACAGATGAGACAAGATAACGGATTAAAGATACTTGGGTTTACTGTTATCCAAACGTTGACAGGCATTGTGGATGAAATAAATTCACCCACTGATGAGCAAGCAGCGTTGATTAGGATATCCCTTGAAGGCAGGAGGATGAATTATCCAGATAGATATGACCAAGAAAAACTGTTAGCACTATACGCGGCTAAAGTGAAACTTGAGCAAGTGATAGAGCTATTGGGAACGTAAACCTAACCTTAAATCTCTGCTAACTCTCTTCATGTACATGAAGAGAGTTTTTCAACGTCTGTATTTTGCTCAGTTATTGCCGAAACGCTGCAAAAGCGTGTCTGTTGTCTGTCATATTAAAAAAGAGATATTAAAACCAAGATATCAAAATACTGTGGATAGCAAAGAACTAGCGCAATACCTCGAAGCAACCAATAGCATCTCTAAACCATGGCTATTGGTACAACTGCGCCTCAAAAAACTACAAGAACGTCGAGATTCACTTTCAGACGACGCCTACAACAGTGAATTAGACGATATTTTCCAAGACTTGATGAAGTTGGGCGAATGGTGGCACGGTATTGAAGATGAGGTATTCTAATACAGCAGGGAACACTTCGACTACGCTCAGTGCATCGCAGGGAACAGGGATGAAAGCCTCTTGTGTAGGGCTTTAGTCTAGAGTAATCAATCTTGACAAATGACCAATGACCAATAACCAATGACTAACGCCCATGGATTATCGAGATGCAGGAGTTGATGTTGAGGCTGGTCGAGCCTTTGTAGACCAAATTCGGAATTTGGTTCACAGTACCTTTAGACCAGAGGTAATTGGTGGCTTGGGTGGCTTTGGTGGGTGCTTTCAACTACCGGGAGGTTTCAAGGAACCAGTATTGGTTTCCGGCACGGATGGTGTGGGTACGAAGTTGAAAATTGCTCATATCATTAACCGCCATGACACTGTTGGCATTGATTTAGTAGCAATGTGTGTTAACGATGTGTTGACATCGGGTGCAGAACCACTATTTTTTTTAGATTATGTAGCCACAGGTAAGCTAGACAAAAAGCAGTTAACTCAGGTAGTAGCGGGTATCGCCTCTGGATGTAAACAGGCAGGTTGCGCTCTATTAGGAGGAGAAACGGCAGAAATGCCCGGTTTTTACCAGGTGGGTGAGTATGACTTGGCTGGGTTTTGTGTCGGAATTGTAGAAAAAAGCCGGATGTTAAATGGTTCCCAGGTACAGATGGGAGATGTGGCGATCGCTCTGGCTAGTTCTGGTGTACACAGCAATGGTCTAAGCTTAGTAAGGAAGATTATTAGCGATCGCTCTTTTGCTTGGAGCGATTCTCCACAATTGTTAGGCGGTGAAACTCTCCAAGAAGCTTTCCTCAAACCGACACGGATTTACGTCAAACCCGTTTTAGCCGCGCTACAAGCAGGATTGGAAATTCACGGTATGGCTCACATCACCGGTGGTGGATTACCAGAAAATTTACCTAGATGCTTAGGCAAAGGTCAAGCAATTAAAATTAACCCCAATAGCTGGACTATTCCCCCTGTATTCCAGTGGTTAACCCAAGCAGGAGCAGTCAGTCCACAAGCCATGTACAATACATTCAATATGGGGATTGGGTTTGTAGTTTTAGTACCACCCCAACAAGTAAACCAGACGATTAGCCACTTTCAATCACAGAATATCCCTGCTGATACAATTGGCGAAGTTATTGCAGGTGATGGTACACTAGTAGGACTGCTTAGATAAAACAAATTTTTTATACAGCATTTATCAATCAGTAAAAGCTTAGTCAAGTGTTTGATTGCAGCAAAACCTACTATTGCTAAGCTACTTACCATAAATGCTCAACAGTACTGGCGTCAACAACCATGTAATATTTCGTGCTTGATCTGATATCAGCAATCGAAAATCCTCATTACCATCTGCGTTGAGATTTGCTAACGTAGTCTTAACATATCGAAAAATTTGACTAGTCAAGTTGAGAAAGTAGCTATTAATACTAATTTATAGTACTGGCAGTTTCTCATCTGTGAGGTGTGACGTGTTGGAGTGTTAAGAATAACGTATTTTTGTTCAGAGGGGTTATGGCTGTAAATTTTGCCAGGGCTACTGCTTCCACAAAACTTTTGAAGCAAGTATTTGAGAATATTGATGCACAGAGTTGTCCGAAGTTATTTAACTTTCATATGCATACTGTCTACTCGGATGGCAGGTTGCAACCGAGTGGTTTAATGGAACAAGCGATCGCCATTGGACTCAAAGGACTAGCCATTACCGATCACCATAGTATTGATGGGTATCAAATAGCACAAGCTTGGTTAGAAGACTGGAAGTGGAACAATCCTGGGCAAAGCACTCCCTATCTATGGAGTGGTGCAGAAATTAATGCCAACCTTTTAGACATAGAAGTTCACATTTTGGCATACGCTTTTAATATAGAACACCCCAGTATGAAACCTTATCTCCAAAGAAGGGCTACTACAGGCAAAGAATATGAAGCGCATAACGTGATTGCTGCAATTCATCAAGCTGAGGGATTGGCAGTACTGGCTCATCCAGCAAGATACAGGCGATCGCATTTTGACTTAATTCCCGCAGCAGCTCAAAAAGGTATCGATGGCGTTGAGACTTTCTACGCTTACAATAATCCTAACCCTTGGCAACCCAGCGCCACAGAATCACAACAAGTACAAAAATTAGCTAGTGAATATTTCCTTTTCAATACCTGTGGTACTGATACTCACGGTTTAAGTTTGCTACAACGGTTATAAAGGTGAGCTAACGTGCGTCTAGGTTACACATGCTTTGGTTAAGACTGTCATTAGATGAACAACCAAAAAGCGAGGTCACATGTACCTCGCTTTTTGATTAGACTTCTTGCAAAAATACTTGAACCGTCAGAGACTCAAGTCTCTGCCTA
>NZ_JCACKM010000173.1:0-14069 GCF_059505385.1 Desmonostoc vinosum | reverse complement strand
TGACGGAGACGCTACGCGAACAGAACTTTTCGCTGCGCCTCTGCGTGAAAAAAAATATTTATGCAAGAGGTCTATTGAAGAAGGGAACGCTTAACAGTAATTTTTTCTATGTTGTTCAAAGATTAGCTGAGGTCACTCAACATGTGCCAGACGCGGCTGAGGCGTTCTGAGTAACTTTTCATGACTTTTAGAGCAAACATGGGTGTTTCTTGAACGGCAAAGAGAAACTTTTTTTCATCAAGGTAGGCAAGTTTGCAATCAGTTTTAGCAACGGTGGTATAGTTTCTTTTTTCTACTCCTACAAGTACCCCAATGCCAAAAACTTCACCTGTAGCAATTGTTTCTATAGTTTTACCATTGACTTGTATGTCTATTTCTCCTTCGAGAATGCCGTACATTAAATCACCTGATTGTCCCTCTTCAAAGATAGTTTGACCTGCGGAATATTCTTGAGGATTGGCTTGTTTTTGAAAGATGCTGACTGTAACTACAGGACTTAACATATGGTAAACACCAAGATTCTTTTTTTTAAACGAATTCTTTGGATAGGCAATTAAGACATCCGAGGCAAGTATACTACTTTCTGTTAATCAATCCACAATCTTTAACAAGTTCCGTGGGTTTAAGTCCCCCGGTTCTATAACCGCCAAGTCTTGTGTTGGGGTTAAATCCCCATTACAAAATTTAATTACGTTAGCACAGCGGTAGCGAGTCCGCGAGCGTCATTACGAATTACGAATTACGAATTATTTAATTCTTGGCAAATTTTGAAACAGGATCGATGAAAATCATAACAAGGATGCGATCGCACACTCAATTTTCACGCATAGTTACAAAAAAAGCACAAACAATACAGGGTGTGCTATGGATTAGTATCCTCACACACCCCAAATGCTAACTACTAAATAGCTAACTATTTTCCAAAACCTTTGCCTCTACTTGTGGAGGGAAGACATACACAGTTTTGCAACTGAGTCAATAAAGTGTCACGATCTAGGTTTTGACCAATCAGTACTAGCTGATTTTTGGGTTGACTTTGCCATTCATCATCATCTAAAGTGAAGCGCTTACCGCAAAGGTGAAAAATATGGCGCTTTGGACTCTCGTCAAACCACATAATTCCTTTTGCTCGGAAGATATTTGTTGGGAGTTGATTATCTAAGAAATATTGGAATTTCCTAATAGAAAGGGGTTTGTCAATTTGAAAAGATATTGAGGTAAAACCATCATTTTCTAAATGGTCAGAATGATGGTGATGATGTTCATGATCGTGGCTATGATCATGTTCATGGTCATGATGATCGTGACCGCATGAGGAATGCTCATGGTCGTGGTCATGGTTGTGATGGTGATGGTCATGACCATCTGTTAGTTGATCAAAATATTTGTCAGATTCAAATAGACCGACACTGAGAATTAAAGGAAGTGGGACTTGCGATCGCGTAGTGTGAAGAATTCTGGCTCCTTCTTTCACTTCGCTAATTTTTCTCTCTAACTCACTTAAAGTTGCTTGGTCTACTAAGTCTGCTTTGTTGAGCAGAATTACATCACCATAAGCAATCTGACTGTGTGCTGCTTGAGAGTTGAATAAATCTAGACTGTAATTTGCCGCATCTACAACGGTGATAATTGAATCTAGACGAGTTAAATCGCGCAATTCTGTACCAAGAAATGTCAGTGCAACTGGTAGCGGATCTGCTAGTCCAGTCGTTTCTACAACTAGATAATCTAGATTTTCTTGACGTTCTAAAACTTTGTAAACAGCATCTACCAAATCAGTATTAATGGTGCAGCAAATACAACCGTTATTTAGCTCCACCATATTCTCATCTGTGGAAACGATTAACTCGTTGTCGATGCCAATTTCACCAAATTCATTGACCAAAACAGCGGTTTTCAGACCTTGCTGATTGCTAAGAATATGATTAAGTAATGTTGTTTTGCCGCTACCAAGGAAACCAGTAATAATTGTTACGGGCATCCCCTGCTTGGGCACATCCATTGCTTGAGATTCTTGAGGAGTGACTGCGGGTTGCATAATTTAACTGCCGCCGAGTTGTGAAGCAAACCACGATTATTATACCAATAATAAAGGATTTGAACGACGCGGGGATGGGGGGATGGGGGGACGCGGGGACGCGGGGATGGGGAGAAAGATTTCGGAACGGAAAAATAGGCTCTTTTGGATTGAATGTGAAAAACCTACACTTGCCAGCATTCCCAATTCCCAATTCCCCATTCCCCAGTTGAAAAACCTCGTTGCTGATTATGATTGATTCATAGCTAACAAATCTAAAATTGCATAGTAAACGCAGTTCATTGCTTGAGTTCTAGAAATGACCTTAACCCTTTACAATACCCTTACCCGTCGTCAGGAAGCCTTTGAGACTGTTGAACCTGGAAAAGTGAAGATGTACTATTGCGGCGTAACGGTGTATGACTATTGCCATTTAGGTCATGCTAGAGCCTGCATAGTTTGGGATGTGGTGCGTCGATATTTGCAGTTTATCGGCTACGAGGTGCGCTATGTCCAAAATTTCACGGATATTGATGACAAAATTCTCAATCGAGCGCGGCAAGAAAATTCATCGATGGAAGCTGTAGCCGATCGCTTTATCAAAGCATATTTTGAGGACATGGCACGGCTGAACATTAAAGAAGCCGATGAGTATCCCCGCGCTACGCACACCATGAATGGTATTCAGCGGCTAATTCATGAGTTGGAAAATAAAGGTTTTGCCTATCCTGCTGATGGTGATGTTTATTATGCAGTGCGGCAGTTTAGCGATTATGGTAAGCTTTCGGGACGCAAGTTGGAAGATTCGCAAGCTGGCGCCAGTGGACGAGTTGATGTAGAAGATCCAGAGTATCAAAAGAAAAGAGATCAGGTTGATTTTGCGCTGTGGAAGGCAGCAAAACCAGGAGAACCCGCTTGGAAATCACCTTGGGGTCAAGGTCGTCCAGGATGGCATATTGAATGCTCTGCGATGGTACGCGATCGCCTGGGTGAAACTATTGATATTCATACTGGTGGTGAAGACTTGATTTTTCCCCATCATGAAAATGAAATTGCCCAATCAGAAGCAGCGTCAGGAAAACCCCTAGCTCGTTACTGGTTACATAACGGCATGGTAAAAGTGGATGGTGAAAAAATGTCTAAATCTTTGGGCAACTTTATTACTATCCGTGAACTGCTGGATCGAGGAGTTGAGCCAATGGCGGTGCGGTTGCTGGTGCTGACAGCACAATATCGTACACCAATCGATTTTACTGATGAAGCGATCGCAGATAAGACAAACGCTTGGCACACCCTCAAAGAAGGCTTGCTGTTTGGGTATCAGTACGGGAAACAACTAGGTTGGGGAATGGGGAATGGGAAAGAAAATACTAATCCCTACATTCAGCGTTTCCGAGAAGTGGTGAATGATGACTTTAATTTCCCTGGTGGGTTAGCTGTGCTGTTTGAATTAGCTAAACAATTGCAACGTGAGGGAAATATTTTTGTGCATGAAGGCAAAACCAAAACAGCACCAGATGAGTTACAGCATCAGTGGCAAACTCTCGTTACATTAGCGGGAGTTTTGGGTTTAGAAGCCAAAATGTTAGAGGCAACTGACAAATGCCATGGTTTAAGCGATGCCGAGATAGAAGCGCAAATTCAGCAAAGACAAGCAGCGCGTCAGTCCAAAAATTTTGCCGAAAGCGATCGCATTCGTGACGAATTACAAGCACAAGGTATTACCCTGATTGATAGCCGCGATGGTACGCGTTGGCACAGGAATTGAGGTGACTGGGGAAGACGCGCTTACGCGGGGACTGGGGAAGACGCGGAGAATAACCAATTGACAAATGACGTTAGCGTAGCGGTAGCGAGTCCGCGAGCGTCATGACAAATAACAGACATTCCCCATTCCCAATTCCCCATTCCCAATTCCCCACTCCCCACTCCCTACTCCCCAAAATCATGTTAAAAGAACTAACAAAAGCGATCGCTAATCTCAATATTCCTGCTGATTGGATCGGTATTAGAACTGTTCAGGAAACTTCTACTAACCATTCCGTGCGCGACTGTTTACCCCAAGTAAACGGCAAATATTTTACTGTTGGTGCCATGCTAGAAGTTATGGTTAATGGCTGTATAGGTTATGCAGCCACTAATTCTCTGGATTTGTCTGAGTTGCAAGCCGCTGCAAAAATCGCATATAAACAAGCACTGGTAGCTAGTGAATGGTGGATACATCCCTTTGGTGAGAGTGAACGCCCAAAAGTCGTTGGTGAATATAATTCACCGTTTAATGAGTCATTAGATGGTTTAAGTCCTGGAGAAGTCAACGATTTATTGGTTCTCATTTGTCAGAAACTGAAAGTTGATGACAAAATTGTGCAAACGACAGCTAGCATCAGCACCACTGAGAAAGAGTCTTGGTTTGTCAGCAGCAATGGCTCAGAAGTATATCAAAGAATTTTATTTATTGGCACTCATTACGGAGTCACTGCTCAAGATGGGGCACTTGTGCAGCAACGCACCAATAACGGCTGGCAAGCAAACTGTTTCCAAGGTGGATTAGAACTTTTAAAGCAAGCAGACTTATGGGATCGAGTGCAGCAAGTTGGCGAACAAGCGATTGAGCTGTTGACAGCGGACGAATGCCCAAATACTTGTACCAATTTGGTTTTAGCGCCAGACCAAATGATGCTACAAATCCATGAAAGTGTTGGGCATCCCTTAGAAATTGACCGAATTTTGGGAGATGAACGTAATTATGCTGGAGGTAGCTTTGTCAATCAAAGCGATTTTGGCAAACTGGTATACGGTTCTCCCTTGATGAATATTACTTTTGATCCCACAGTACCCGGCGAATTTGCGAGCTATGGCTTTGACGATATAGGCGCTGTTGCAACAAAGGAGTATTTAATTAAAGAAGGCTTACTGCAAAGGGGTTTGGGCAGTTTAGAGAGTCAAACTAGATCAGGTGTGCCAGGGGTAGCTTGTGCCCGTGCTTGTTCCTGGAATCGACCTGCGATCGATCGCATGGGTAACTTAAACTTAGAACCAGGAGACGCCACCTTTGCAGAAATCATTGCGGGGGTAGAACATGGTGTTTACATGGAATCTAACCGTTCTTGGTCAATTGACGATCGCCGTTATAAATTTCAGTTTGGTTGCGAATACGCTAAATTAATTGAAAACGGTAAACTTACTAAAACTCTCCGTAATCCCAACTATCGAGCCACAACCCCAGAGTTTTGGCACAGCTTAATCAAAGTTGGCAATGCGTCCAACTGGAAAATGTATGGTACTCCTTACTGTGGCAAAGGAGAGCCAAATCAGGCGATTTGGGTAGGACATGGTTCACCTGCTTGTCTGTTTGCCAACGTCGAAATTTTCGGCGGTGGAACATGAAGAGGTACAACAACCTAATATCCATGAAAATTGAGGAATTATCTGCTTTAGAAGTTAGCTTTAATCAATTAATTGAAAGTTTGCTCATCAAAACAACCGACAGTGAAAAATTCACGGTCAAATTGAGTAGTGAACGCAGTCAATTTACCCGCTTAAATCATGCAAGAGTGCGGCAAACTGGTTATGTTGCTGATGGTTGGATTGAGCTAACTTTGATGGAAGACCAGCACAACAGCTTTCGGCAGTTTCCCTTTACCGGAAATTGGGAAGTAGATTGGCAAGCAACATACCAAGCCTTGCAGGATTTACGTGAAGAACTTCCATTTTTACCTATCGATCCATATCTAGTATTGCCATCAGGAAATAATGCTAGTCGAGAAGTAAAATCAGGTAAATTATTGACAACAGAAGCAGTAGCTACAACTGTATTAAAACTAGTTAAAGATTTGGATTTTACTGGCTTATATACTGGTGGAATTGTCATTAAAGCTTATGGTGATTCCAGTGGTCAAAAGCACTGGTTTGCTACTGAATCTTTCACTTTAGATTATTCTTTATTTATCACTTCTGGACAAGCATTTAAAGGCACTTTTGCAGGCAGTGATTGGAATACAGAAGCTTATTGTGCCAAAATCAACGAAGCCAAAAAGCAATTAAAAATGCTTGCGCGTCCAGCAAAAGAACTACCACCAGGACATTACAAAACTTATTTTGCACCTGCTGCAACTGCCGATTTATTAATGATGCTTTCTTGGGGAGGTTTGAGCGAAGCTGATATCCAGCAAGGGAATAGCGCTTTAGCTGCTTTATGGCGTCAAGAGAAACAGCTTTCTCCAGTATTTAGTGTGAAAGAAAACTTTCAACAAGGCTTAGTACCGCGATTTAATGAATTAGGAGAAATGGCACCATCAGAATTATATGTCATAGAAAAAGGCATGTTAGTAAACACTCTGGTGAATTCTCGCACTGCAAAAGAATATGAAAAAATCGCCAATGGTGCGAATAGTCCAGAAAGTTTGCGATCGCCGGAAGTAGGTACTGGAAATTTAGCATTTGAGCAGATTATTTCGAGTTTACATACAGGATTGTATGTGTCTAATTTGCATTACTTAAATTGGAGCGATCGCCACACAGGTAGAATTACAGGCATGACTCGTTATGCTTGTTTTTGGGTAGAAAACGGCGAAATTATCGCCCCCATTGAAAACTTACGCTTTGATGAAACTCTCTATCATTTTTGGGGAGACAACCTAGTAGACATGACCAACTTTCAAGAATTCATTCCTGAAGTCAGTACCTATGATGGTCGCCAACTTGGAGGTAGCTTAGTTCCTGGGATGTTGGTGGAAGACTTTACATACACTTTGTAGGAATATTGGATGAAAGGGAACGCTTAACGCTTAAAAGTGGCTCCTCTGTTAAGCGTTCCCTTTGTTTCAAGCTATCGGAACCAAATGACGATAGAATAACCGAACAGCATCGTAAATTTATCCGATGAGATTGTTGCCATTTTGGCATCTTTCTGCATTGCTCCACTGTGTCTTTTCCAGTAATAGAATGAAGATCAAGCCTTTGTAAAGCCTTCAACTATCAAAAGGTAGAGGTTTTGTAGCAGATTTGACAATTGATTGGCAAAGCAAAAATCTGTATCCAAATTAAGCTCTTAGCATCTAAAACGCTTGTAAGATTTTTATGACTTCCCGTATTCGCTTTTTGATGTGTCCTCCTGACCACTATGATGTGGACTATGTGATTAATCCTTGGATGGAAGGGAATATTCACAAGTCGTCACGCGATCGCGCCGTGGAACAGTGGCAAGGACTTTACCATATTCTTAAAGAACACGCTGTTGTGGACTTGGTACCCCCCCAAAAAGGTTGGCCGGATATGGTTTTCACCGCCAACGCTGGCTTAGTACTAGGAGAAAATGTTGTCCTTAGTCGCTTTTTACACAAAGAACGCCAGGGAGAAGAACCTTACTTCAAACAATGGTTTGAAGGCAATAATTACACAGTACACGAATTACCCAAAGATTTGCCCTTCGAGGGAGCAGGAGACGCACTCCTAGATCGGGAAGGACGTTGGCTATGGGCTGGATACGGTTTTCGCTCAGAATTAGATTCTCACCCCAATCTAGCGAAATGGCTGGATATTGAGGTATTATCTCTACGCTTGATTGATGAGCGCTTTTATCATTTAGATACTTGCTTCTGTCCCCTAGCAAATGGCTATTTACTCTACTACTCAGGCGCTTTTGACTCCTACTCGAACCGCTTAATCGAAATGCGAGTCGCGCCAGAGAAACGCATAGCCATTGAAGAAGCCGACGCTGTTAACTTCGCCTGCAACGCGGTGAATGTAGACAGTATCGTCATCATGAATAAGGCGAGTGATGCTTTAAAAGCCCGTCTGGCGGAAGTAGGTTTTCAAGTGCTGGAAACACCACTCACCGAATTTCTCAAAGCTGGTGGGGCGGCTAAATGCTTAACCTTGCGGGTGACAGAACCAGTCAGAGAGGAAGTTCATGCCAATGTCTCGGTGGAAAGCCGCGTCATTCGCATGGAAGGACACCTACTCGATGCGGGCTTAATCAACCGGGCTTTGGATTTAATTATAGATGCAGGCGGAAGTTTCCAAGTTTTAAATTTTAACCTGGGAGAACAGCGACAAAGTACCTCAGCGGCTGAGGTGAAGGTGTCAGCACCATCCCATGAAGTGATGGGCGAAATTATCTCCCGATTGATTGATTTGGGTGCGGTAGACTTACCACAAGATGAGCGAGATGTCAAACTTGAGCCTGTAATCCAAGCAGGCGTGGCCCCGGATGATTTTTATGTAAGTACGATTTATCCGACCGAAGTCCGGATTAATGGTCATTGGGTAAAGGTGCATGATCAACGCATGGATGGCGCGATCGCCATTACCCAAACCCCCAGCGGTTTAGTAGCTAGATGTAAAATATTACGCGATTTAGAAATTGGGGATCAGGTAATCACAGACGTGCTAGGCATCCGCACTATCCGCAAAACTGAATCGCGGGAACAACGCAATACTCAAGAATTCAGCTTTATGTCAGCAGGGGTTTCCAGCGAGCGACGTGTGGAATTAGTGGTTGAGCAAGTAGCTTGGGAATTACGTAAAATTCGGGATGCTGGTGGTAAAGTAGTTGTCACGGCTGGCCCTGTAGTGATTCATACTGGCGGTGGTGAACATTTAGCACGGCTGATTCGAGAAGGTTATGTGCAAGCACTGTTGGGCGGGAATGCGATCGCTGTCCATGACATCGAGCAAAATATCATGGGTACTTCCTTGGGTGTCGATATGAAGCGGGGTGTCGCCGTCCGTGGTGGACACCGCCATCACCTGAAGGTAATTAATACTGTGCGTCGCTATGGCAGCATTGCTAAAGCTGTTGAGGCAGGAATCATTAGCAGTGGTGTGATGTATGAATGTGTTCACAATCACGTACCTTTTGTACTTGCTGGTTCAATTCGGGATGATGGGCCTTTGCCTGATACCCAAATGGATTTGATTAAAGCACAGCAAGAATATGCCAAACTCCTAGAAGGTGCAGAGATGATTTTGATGCTTTCATCGATGCTGCATTCGATTGGGGTGGGAAATATGACTCCAGCAGGGGTGAAGATGGTATGTGTGGATATTAATCCAGCTGTGGTGACTAAGTTAAGCGATCGCGGTTCTGTAGAATCGGTAGGTGTGGTGACAGATGTAGGATTGTTCTTAAGTCTGTTGGTGCAGCAGTTGGATAAATTGACTAGTCCCTATGTGTTTAGGGTAAGTTAGGAAAACAAACCGCCAAGACGCAGAGAAACAGAGATGGTAAGAGTGGCTTTTGGTAAGGAGTTGCAGGTTAATTGGGTGAGTTTCATTGCTGATTTTATGCTGGCGGGGATGGTTGTGGGACCGCCAGTTGCTCCTTTTTTGGCTGCGTCTGGAGTGTTTTTGTTGCCTGGAATTGCGGACATCATTTACTTTATGGGTAATCATGTATGTCCGCAACCAGAGATGGGGTTGGATTTAGCACCACCGTTTATTATGGCTGTGTGTATGCGTTGTTATGGTACTGTTACAGGATTGCTGGTGACGCGCTTACTTTATGGTGTAAGTGGTGAGAAGGGTTTTTACTGGTTGAATCAGTATGGGTGGAGTGGGGCAGCGTTGGCGAGTGTATTGATGATGGCTTATCCCCTGGAATTAGCAGCAGAGGTTTTTGGTTTATGGGATTTTGATAACTATGCAGTTACGCCTTTTGGGTTAGTTACGGGTTTGGCATGGGGTTTGTTTGCCATGCCTATTCTGCATGGAAATAGGCACGTCAGGGCGTAGAACTATTTGGTCTAAACCAAAGAATTTGGATCTACACCAAGGGCTTTTAGTTGTTCTGCCAGGATTTGAGCGCGTTGTTCTGCTTGTCGAACCCGTTCTTCTGGTGTTAATAAGCGCTTACCCGATTCGTCATACCAATAAAGCCACTCACGTGTAATGCCTTGATATGTCCCTTGTTCGCTGCCAATCCCTAAACCAATTTCTGGCAGCCAAACGGGATTTCCTCGCTGTAATTGATATTTGCCATTTACTAAGCGATACACTTCTAAAGTCGGTTTTCTCCGCCGTTGGGGATTATAAACGACATAATATAAAACTTCTAGCTGAGCATAAAATTCTTTCTTGGTGCTGTATTCCCCACGCCGTTTTTGGGAAACTACCTCTATTGTCATAATCGGTATGCGCTGTTCTTCCCAAAGAACGTAACTTAAACGCAGATTTTCATCAAAAACCCGTTCAACTCCCAGACTCAAAAACCCATCTGGTACAATCGCAGGCTGATCAGGATCATAATAAATCCCCATATCAACGCCAAAGAACCAGTCCATCCGGTCTGCCCATGCCATAGCTAGTATGGTTTCTAGTAACACAGAAATCAAATGTTGTAGTTGATTATCCACAGGGGTATCGTCTGAGTCGGGCAAATCCTCAGCGGAAGGTAAGCAGTCCAGCGGATCGTACTGTAGCATGATCTGATTGCCATTCATCTAGTACTTTGATCATAGGCAATTCCCAAGAAACAGTTTGCCGCATTTTGTATTTTTGGCATTGCTGGATTACCTAAATAAGGGCCAATCTCCAATCCGCTAAGTCACTCAAAGAGCGATCGCGGTAACGTCCATAACGTTCTTGTTTGTTTTTGATTTTCGCACCCAGTTCGGGAAAAATGCCAAAATTGGGCGGCATTGGTTGAAAATGCTTAGGTGAAGCGGAACTGATAAACTCAAATAATGCCCCCATCATTGTGGTGGCTGGTAGTGTCAAAGGTTCTTTACCTAAAGCTAAGCGTGCGGCATTTGTTCCCGCTAACCAGCCACCCGCAGACGCTGCGGTATAACCTTCAGTCCCGATTAATTGCCCAGCTGCCAACAACGTCGGACGCTGCTTAAATTGCAATGTCGGATGCATTAATTGAGGTGCATTAATAAAGGTGTTGCGATGCATCACTCCCAACCTGACAAATTCTGCTCTCTCCAAACCGGGAATTAGCTGAAATACTCGCTTTTGCTCACCCCAACGCAAGTTAGTTTGAAATCCTACCATATTCCACAGTTGACCTGCTTTGTCTTCTTGGCGTAGTTGCACCACCGCGTAAGGGCGTTCACCCGTGCGAGTATCAGATAACCCTACTGGCTTGAGAGGGCCGTAGCGCATCGTGTCTTCTCCCCGCTGCGCTAATTCTTCTATAGGGAGACAGGCTTCAAAAAATTTCGCTGTTTCTCGTTCAAAGTCTTTGAGTTCTGTTTGTTCAGCTTTACAGAGTTCTAGCCAAAACTGTAAATACTGTTCTTTATTCATCGGGCAGTTGAGATAAGCCGCTTCTCCCTTGTCATAACGTGATGCCATGAAGGCAACATCACGATTAATCGATTCTCCCACAATAATTGGGCTGGCAGCATCGAAAAAGCTCAAGTATTCCATCCCCGTAAAGCGACGTAAATCTTCTGCAAGTTCGGGACTGGTTAAAGGCCCAGTTGCTAAAACTACAATTCCTTCAGGAATTGCGGACACTTCGCCACGACGAAATTCTACTAAAGGATGACGAGATACAGTCTCTGTTAAGTCTTGACTAAATTGTCCCCTGTCTACAGCCAGCGCCCCACCAGCGGGAACAGCATGTTCATCAGCTTTAGAAATAACTATGGAACTCAGTTGACGTAATTCTTCGTGCAATAATCCAGCAGCGCGATCGCTTGCCATGGCCCCAAAGGAGTTACTACATACTAATTCGGCTAAATGTTCTGTATGATGAGCTGGGCTAAAGCGTTTGGGACGCATTTCATACAGAATGACTGGCACTCCCGCCTGGGCGATTTGCCATGCTGCTTCTGTCCCAGCTAGTCCACCTCCAATTACTTGTATTGGTTGTTTTTCCATAGTTTAATTTTTAATTTCTATTTTAATTAAATTAGTTCTTCTTTAAACAGACAGATGCTTTCAGCAATTGTTTGTCTATACTCATAGCAGACGTGCCAGTTTTCCTCACCCAACCCCTACAAGCCACTGCTCCTGATTTGTATAACAAACTTATGACAGCTAAAGCATGTAATCTTGAGTTAGCTAAACAAGAATGTGAGCAATTCTGCTATGAAGACGCTGGCTAAATGGTCTGTAGATGAGTATCATCTCTACTCAGCAGATAATCGTATTCAGGAATCCTCAAGAGGGTAAGTATGTTGAAGAATGTACTCTTGGGGAAGGAACGATTATACCACTGGCGTTCACAGATGTTTCAGTGTCTGTCAAAAAGCTCTTGTCATGAGGTAATTACAGCATCGGTTAGCCCACTTGAGAATAAGGAGTGGAACAATCCAAGCGATCGCTCATTGGGGGCGCTTTGCGCCATCGCATTTGTTAAAAGCTTGACAAACTTAAGTAACATATTTTACTGTTTATTGAGTGTGTTGAAACTCATCGACACCACTCATCAGAACCTTGAAAACCGCATAATTTCGTTAACTGGTGTCGATTGCTTGCACAGTAAAGATTTCAGGCTACAAAACGCATTACTTATTGAGAATTTGTTGACGATTATTGACAATTTGAAAAGTGGTGTCGATTAGGGGGTCTGAAACCATTGCTCAGTAAGGTTTCTAAAAGGTAACTCTTTACATAACCACTTCCCCTAACGGGGATGGAAACGATAAATCTAAGCAAGGCTCCTCTCCGCCAAGTCCCACTTTCTTTACCTAACCACTTCCCCTAACGGGGATGGAAACTTACTCAGTAAAAGATTATGTTCTGCAAATAAATTGTCTTTACCTAACCACTTCCCCTAACGGGGATGGAAACGTATATCTATTCACAGTAGCTTGCGCAGGGGCGCAATTTAACTTTACCTAACCACTTCCCCTAACGGGGATGGAAACTTTTGATCCTCTATTCCCGGAATGCCGCCAACAATCTTTACCTAACCACTTCCCCTAACGGGGATGGAAACAGTTAGTCATCAAGACTATCCAACTTATCTGCCAAAAACTTTACCTAACCACTTCCCCTAACGGGGATGGAAACACCATTAGTTGTACAGAGATATACATTGCCCAAAAACTTTACCTAACCACTTCCCCTAACGGGATGGAAACAACATGGATAATCCTTTTCCCAATTGGGAAGAATAGCTTTACCTAACCACTTCCCCTAACGGGGATGGAAACGATAGTATGTACTACCTACGGATTTGTCGTGTCCTTTACCTAACCACTTCCCCGACTCGTTGGGGGGAGTGGCTGAGAAGCCCTCGCCGTCCCGGAGGGCGGCGCAGGGAGTATGTCACCAATAACTTGTCCAATTTCTTGAGGAGTTACGCCTGTTGCCAGCATTGCCCGAATGAGTAACTCAATAGAAACCGAAGCATCGCCATTTTCAGCCTTAGCAATCCGAGGCTGGCTAGAGTGTAATTTCTCTGCAAGTTCAGTTTGCGTCATTGATTTCTGTCGTCGTTCTTTAAGGTAAAGGCTAAGAGCAAGCTTAATTTCAATAAGTGTAGTTTCTTCTGGGGTAAGTTCTAAAAATTCTGAAACACTTCCAACTGTCCAACCTTTTTCTTCTAGCTTTTTTCTTTTGGCTTCTTTCATACGCTTAATCCTGTGTATCTTTGCCGTATTTGCTGAGTCGTTTTTGACAGATAAGCTAAAAAACATCTAAATTACATAATCAAATTAAATAAAACTCTTGTGGGGTGGGCATCTTGCCCGCCCTAATTATGCAAGTTATATGTGGAACAGCTTATCAATAACGCTGGTGGGTGTTGTTCTGGTTGTTTTGTTGAACACTTCAAGAATTAGAATTGCGTCGTCATCAATTCGGTAGATGATTCTCCAATTTCTATGTGCGTCTCGAATCCGTAGTTCGTGGCAGTGTGCCTCAATACTTGGTATCGGTCTTGAGTGGGGCAGTCCCAAGTTTTCACCTTGCTGTAACCGTCGCAACAAAACTCCTGTTTCTATTCGTGCTTGTTGACTAAAGGGAGGTGTTTTGATCTCACCATGCAACCAAACCAAGGGTTTATCTGCTTCATTCATCTGCTGTTTATATCATATCTGATATAGAACTCCTATTTGATTTTTGAAAAAGAGTACGAGATAATACGGTTGAG
>NZ_JCACKM010000172.1:0-14116 GCF_059505385.1 Desmonostoc vinosum | reverse complement strand
GGAGAAAATAGTAATGCAAAGTATAAAGTTATGTTCTCATGTTGGGGCTGATGGGGTTTTGCATCTAGATATTCCAGCAGGGATAGTAAGTAGTGATATCGAAGTAGAAGTAATTATTAAACCTATAACTCCATCTCAAAGGGAGTGGATGCCCGATTTTTTTGAAGAAGTGGTTGGTGGTTGGGCTGGAGAACCTTTAGAAAGAGCAGAACAAGGAGAGTTTGAGACGCGGGAGACGTTGTTTTGACCTATTTGATTAGATACAAATGTTTGCATTAGACTATTGAACAATAGTAGCCAAACGGTAACAAATCGACTAGCACAGCAGCAACCAAAAGACATTTACCTTTGTACTGTAGTGCAAATGGAACTTTATTATGGGGCTTATCGCAGTACTCAAACCGAGCGGAATTTAGCGATATTAGAAAGGTTTTTTAGTCAATTCGCTGTGTTGCCATTAGACCCAGCAGCAGCTAGAGTCGCAGGAAGAATTCGAGCAGAGTTATTAGCGAGTGGAACGCCTATAGGCCCGAACGATTTTCAAATAGCAGCGATCGCCTTGACACATAACTTAACACTAGTCACACACAACACCAGAGAGTTTGGTCGCGTCAGTGGGCTGGTGATTGAAGATTGGGAGCAGGGGCAATAATGTGGGCGATTTCTAGAAATTTATCTCCCTGGTGGGTACGGGAGGCTGTAAGACCCCCGCCATAATATGCAGATTTGGCGGTGGGATACACGGACATCCCGCGCTTATTGAATAAGTTTGATGCCTATCAGAAATATCAAGAGCTTTTATCCAAACATAAGCAGATGTATGAAGTAGCTAGTACTCTGTCAGAGAATTAAGATGGTGCAGTTGTAGGGAAGTGATGGAGCAATCGCATTAAATAAAAGCGCAGGAGTATTTAAAAGATGTGTAATTTCCTTAAGGCTAATTCTGTTGGGAAATATTAGACTTTTCAGATTCCTTGACCACTATCTTTTCCCATTGTTCTACAGTTTGATTTTGAACTCGCATGACATTTTTTCTAAAATTTTCAATTACTACTTCATCCGCTAGATTTAGATTGTAGTCTGAACCTATCCTTAATTCAAAATTTAGTCTTTCATTTTCAAGCGAATCAGCAGCACGTCGGGAACGAACCCAACTAAACCTCCAATTATAAACAGCCAAAGACGCAGAAATAGATGCTATTGCTGGCGGAATTGCCTGGACATATTTAGGTGTATTATCCATCAATATTAGTATTGGTGTAATTCCTGATAAAGCAACAGCAGCAAACTGTGAAAGAAAATATGCCCACTGGAAACCTGTGCTACTTAATCTATAATGCTTCTCCCATTTTTGACAATGTTCTAATGCTAATTGAGAAGCTTTCTGAGTTTGAATGACTTCACTAGCCCTTTCGTTCATAAGTTAAGTTATATAATTTACACCTACTTAAATCTAAGCCTGTAGCCTTCCGATTACAAGTCGGATGGACAATATGCATATTATGCGATCGCTCTCCAGTTCTGGGGAAAAGTGGGAGGCGATCGTTCCTTCTAACTTTTCCTCTAAGAATTTAGGTTCAACATTACTTAGACAATACTCATACTCCAAACAAATAATTTTACATCTTTTTCATTATTACGGATATACACTGAGGTTTGTTCCACTTATGCATGACTAAAATATGACAAATAATATAGCGCCTGCTACTTAAGTTAGTGGGTTAAGTTCCCTTAATGACTATTAACCCAAGTTGCGGGTTATCGACTGATATAAACTTGTGATCACTCAATTGATGCGATCGCGTACAAGAAAGTGGGGTTGGTGGGTAGCGCCAACCTGCCATGCCGTTGTTGGCGGCATTCAGCTACTGAAATGATTTTAAGTTATATAAATTACTTATTCACTAAAAGCTTGTTGAAGAGTAAAAGAAAAAATGAATGCTTGTAGCTTAAGTAAAAACCCTTGATAAGTGACTGCATGTATTGATTTTGGGAAAACACAAGTGATACTACTAAATACAGTTTCGATATAATGCCGAGTATGTTGTTTAATATATTGATTCCAAGGCTTATCCTGACGCTGGGAGTTCTTTTTTCGCATGACTTGTAAAAAAATTTGACTTGTTTGTTCCAAGTCATCCTCAATGGTGTAATCCGTGTAAGCTGAGTCACCATCAAGTTGACTACCAGGTGGAAGGTTTAAAGGTAAGGCATTTAAAGCACGTACATCGTTGGCACTACCAGGCATAAACACAAATTCTACAGGAATACCATTTTTGGTTGTTAATAACTGAACTCGAACCCCGTAAAAATATCGTTTTTTCGATGCGATGTAACCTCTATACTGCTCCGACTGGATGATTTTTACATTAAAAATACGGATGTTGTCGCAGAAAGACACAGGAAATGAGTCTAAAAGATATTCAGTGGAATCACTAATTTCTTTCAGTACCATTCCCACTTGATGAAACAAGTCGTTGATTAACATTGAGACACTGTGTAATCTCCTATTGAATCGTGACTTTTCTAACATATTAGATATCAAATTATGGTCTTTCATATAACGACAAGCCTTGCTATGATTACCATTAATGGGCGCTCAGGGGCAGGATTTGTTGGTTAAGTATTTGCCGAATTAGTTGTTTGCTCAGTTTTGATGTGTGCGGTGGGTTTTGCCCATCGCGGATTTAAGCTGCCAATTCAGGATTAATTACGGTCGATACACAGCAAGGGTTTGGGAGAAATAACTTTTAGGCAAGAGAAATACGGGAATGAAGGGGCGACTACTCCAATTAGATGATGTCAGGCAAATTGATAATCCACATAAGGTAGCATCTTTATTTCAAAAAATTGGCTACAACGCTTCTGCTCAACAATTAGCTATTGATGACTTAGAGTTACCTGCTCGGAGTGCGGAAGCAATTTGGAACGCATACATGATTGCCGATCATCAGCATGGTAATGAGTCGCTGCAAGTATTACTGTTTCAACTTCAGGACTCAGAATGGCATTCTCCCAGTGTTGCTAGTAACCGGATGCGATCGCTCGTTTGAGTTGATCGGCTGTGAAAGCCTTACCCTCTAGGTTCTGAGTTTCTACCCCTAACTGTTCTGCTATCTCAACGAGCATTTGCTTAGGGGTAGCAGGTTCACAGAAGGCAACTGTAAACCCGTCATCCTGTAGCGCCTCGACCACAGCAGTACCCAGTGTGCTTTTACCCCTGCCTTCCTCTCCTGCTATCAAGATTGAGCTGTTAGCCAACAAAGAAGCTTTAACCCGATTAATCTCTGATTGTCGATACAGTCTAATCTCCCCCGGCGCTGAGCATCTGTCCTGTTTGGTTCCTGGTTAGTTTTGGGGGATTTGACCTTGGGTAGAATTGCGATCGCAGCCCCAGCAACAGCTGTCACAACTGACATAATCGACAACCCACTGATCGCAATCACTACACCTACAACTAATGTAGCTAGTAAACTCAACCAATTGCTAGGCCAGCCTGGGCGAAGTTCACTAACGATTGAGCGTATGCGAAAGGGTCTACCGTTTTCACCTGCCCCGACTCTTTGATTTTCTGTTTAAGTTCTTCTGGCAACGCCTCTGGATTATCAATATACTGCCTTGCTATCAAATTTTCAGCTATGAGGATACCAGCAGCCTTGGATTGAGCCGACTTGACTATATTTGCAATTGGGTCTAAATCATTGTTAGCAGCTTCCCTCTCTCCAGTGGCAGTAAAATCCTGCTGTTGTGGCGCTAGGTTTTGAGTTTGCGGCTGTACAACAATGTTCGATGTATTTTTTTCTTCTTCCCAAGGCCACGACTTTTCGGGTACTGGGTAGCCATCCATTCTACTTGTCGCCTTGATATGCTCGTGCAAACCATCCATGTGTTGGACTTGCTCGGCTGTCAAGTAAGCCTTACCCGACTCCTTGTAGGTTTTGATTTGTAGGTAGTTCATCCTGGCATACACCGGATCTCTACCTATGCCATATCTTTCCGATAATTCTAATATGGAAAATTTTGAAAAATTATCTCTGTTTTGACTGGTGTCGGGTAGGTTGTCTGTCATAAAAGTTGAAACTGTCTACTATATATAGTCCAATTGTCGAGCAGACAGTCGGGTAGACAGTATGGTAATAATGCGGGTTGTATTGTGAAGAGTTTTCTAGGTAACAGTACCCTGTTCCACTAAAATGTAGCTAATAATACCACTATTATTGCGATCGCTATTTCTTGAATCTTGCGCTTAATTTCGTTTAAAGAAAAATTGTAAGCGATCGCATCTTCCAATAGCTGCTTTCTGGTTTCCTCATCACCAACTCGTGCGATCGCTCGTGCTTTAGTGTACTCAAGCTGACCAGAACGCAGCACCTCTAATACATCAGCAGGGAGATTGAGCAGTGGTAGGCGATTTTTAACAAACGACTCCCAACCCATGCGACCCAGCGATGTAAATAACTCTTCTATTACTTGAGTTTCGCTCTGAGACATAACGTTATGTCTCAATTCAGAATTGCGATCGCAAACGTTACGCATTTTTGTCAGATGACTAGTTACTTCATCTGGTGTTATCTCTAGGCGCAACGCCAACAATTCGAGGATACCTTCAGTTTCTTCTAGGGGGTTAAGGTCTTCGCGTTGCAGGTTTTCAACGAGGCGCACTTGATATGTAATCGCATCGTCCATTTCCCTGGCGACAATGGGAACCTCGGTTAATCCTGCCATTAATGCAGCTTTGTAGCGTCGTTCCCCTGCTACCAATTCATAATTGCCCTCAGAGAGCGGACGCACTAAAAGAGGTTCAAGGATGCCCAGTTCTTTGATTGAGCGTGATAGTTCTTCAAGCTTTTGAGGGTCAAAGTAGCGGCGCGGTTGCGAGGGAGGCAGCTTGATTTTATTAATAGCGATAGTGTTGGGGACGTTGGTTTTATCATCAGGCTGTGTCGGACTGTTGCCAAATAACAAATCAACAGGTTTTTTGATAGCGGCGTATGGTTCGTTGCGTTTGCTGCTCACGGTTTTATTTCAAGTTTATCTATGCTGTTGGCAATTTTTTTGAGTATGCTGACGGCGGGGTGATTTTTATCAAATAATGCTAGCGGTATTCTCCGCTCGGATGCATCGGCAAAGGCAATCGTTTTAGGAATGGGCGGGTAGACAGTACCAATATCTGATAATTGTTCTTGCACAGCTTTAACGGTACGTGATTCTTGGGCAGTGCGACCATCAAACATTGTGGGAACAAACCCAGCAAATTGTAAAGTGGGGTTGGTATGACTCCTAACTTGGGCTACCGTACTCAGTAAAAGTTCTGTTCCCTTAAATGATTTAAATTGGCACTGGATAGGTACAAGAATGTGAGTTGCAGCAGTCAAACTAATAATACTGAGTAATCCCAAAGAAGGGGGACAGTCAATCAAAATAAAATCGTATTTATCTTGTACTGTCAAGAGTGCATTTTTCAAACGATATTCCCTAGCGATCGCACTTGCTAACTGCATTTCGCAGGCCGCGAGATTAATGTCAGCTGGGACAAGTGCCATACCGTGAATTAGTTCGGAATGGATGGGTAATGGCTTGTTATCTACTATTACTTGCTGTATGGTTTGGTCGAGTGTATCGGGTTCAAGTCCCATAAAAGTAGTCAAGCTAGCCTGCGGGTCTACATCCACAAGCAGAACACGACGTTTTTTGAATGCAAGGTGGTAGCCTAAGTTTTGGGTAAGTGTGGTCTTTGCAACCCCACCACTTTGGTTAAATAGCGCAATGATGCGGGTTTTGGTCACGAGTAATAAATTGTGGTCGGAAATATTGATTGTCCCTAATACGGCAGATTGTAGCGTTGAGTAAGGGATAATACAACTAGGTTGATGGGTGTTTTGGTCGCTTGTGCGATCGCATGATCAGGTATATGTCTAACACCCTACTTGTGTTGAAAAATCCACCTGGGAGGTACTGCCCCTCCTATGTCTGTGTTATCAGCACAGCGCCTCACTTTTCGGCTTCAGGTGGAAGGCGGAAGATGGAGGAATCGAACCCCTAAGTGTTACCCCACCCCGGTTTTCAAGACCGGTTGCCAACCATTTAGCGGCATCTTCCATATAAGGGGTGTCTGAGGAGGCTTGAACTCCCTAATGACTGGTTCCACAAACCAGCGCCGCGACCACTTTGGCTTCAAACACCATCAGTGGATTCGGTGAGGTTTGAACTCACAACCTCCTGTGTGCAAGACAGGCGCTCTCCCAATTAGAGCTACGAACCCATGTGGCAGGAATGGCAGGATTTGAACCTACATAAAACCGTTTAGAAGACGGTTGCCTTATCCATTAGGCGACACTCCTATAAATTGGTAGCCCCGACAGGATTTGAACCCGCGACTTCCTCTTTGTAAGAGAGGCACTCTCCCAACTGAGTTACAGGGCCATGAGAGCGAGTGATGGGACTCGAACCCATGCGCTGAGTGTGGCGCACTCAGATGCTAGCCACTACATCACACCCGCATTGAAGAACCTATATGGTTCAGAGCGATCAACGAGACTCGAACTCGCGTTAACAGCGCGTTGCTCTGCCATTGAGCTATGAGGCAATGTGCCAGCCCCCCAGGTCGGAATCGAACCGACGACCTCCTGTTCTTCAGACAGGCGCTAACTACCAACTGAGCTACCAGGGGATAAGGCGAGAATGGAGGGACTTGAACCCCCACTTTTCAGTTTCGTAGACTGATGTGTTATCCAGTTACACCACGTTCTCACGCAGCGGAGAGAGAGGGAATTGAACCCACAGTGAGATGCTGAATCCCACGACTGTTTAGCAAACAGCTTGCCCTACCAATAGCAATCTCTCCACAGTGGGCCGGGTAGGATTTGAACCTACAACGCGAACGCGGCTGTTTTACAGACAGTTACCTACGCCAATAGGTGAGCCGACCCATAACTTTGGTAGTGCAGACGGGACTCGAACCCGCTAATTACACGCTTGAAAGACGTGCCGCTCGACCACTTCGCTTCTGCACCATCAACGCACAGACAAGGATTTGTTGGCGAAGCCTTCCCGAAGGGTACACTGACCAAAGGTTTTGGAGACCCTGATGCTGCCGTTACACCATCTGTGCATTGGTAGCAGTGGCGAGAGTTGAACTCGCATATACCAAGTTATGAGCTTGGGGCTTTGCCGTTAAGCTACACTGCAATGCTTGGAGTCCAGGGAGAGAATCGAACTCTCGAATAGTCGGTTTTGCAGACCAACGCCTTCCCACTTGGCCACCTGGACACATTTGGAAGCCTCGACGGGAGTTGCACCCGCTTCTCCATGCTTGAGAGGCACAGCGACTTGTCTATTTGTCCACAAGGCTACAAAGCGGGGATGACGAGACTCGAACTCGCGGCTTCCTGTTCGACAGACAGGCACTCTTAACCAACTGAGCTACACCCCCACATTGAGTGGCAATTATTCGGTTTTCATGGTTCTGAGGTGCTTGCTCTATGCCTTTAAGAGAGGCTGTAGTGCTTCACTACATATATACTACAAATATAATACAAAAGTGTCAAGGGCATACTACAAACTTTTTCAAAGAAGTGAGAGAGCAAGGTTATCTAATGGTTGTATTGCCCTCTCTGATTAGGGTTGGAGTAAATTACTCACTTTCACTCAGGCGTTGGGCGCTCCAAAACTGTTCTGCAAATGCAACTGCTAGGTGAATTGGAGCTTTAGGCTTAGTTTTTAGTACCATTCCAACTTCATGTGGTAGGCGATCGCTCTTAACTGAGTTGCACTTTTCACACGCCGTTACAACGTTATCCCAACAGTGCTGTCCACCTTTGGAGCGGGGAATTACATGGTCTAGCGTCAGACGTTTAGTGCTACCGCAGTATTGGCAGGTGTGGTTATCACGCTTGAGTACTTCACGCCGATTTACAGGTGGTACTTTCCAGTGCCGCTCAGGATTACCCGCCGTCAAACGAATGTGTTCAGAAACTTGTAGTACTACATTAGGAGAGCGAACTTCCCAAAGCTTCGTGCTGCTGAACTCCAAAGATTCTGCTTGACCCGTAACTAACAGCACAACGGCGCGTTTAATGTTGATACGTGCCAGTGGTAAGTAGTTTTTGGAGAATACTACCACTGAGTTTTGTAATATGTGTGGTTGCTGGCTCTGCTGCTGAGCTTCCATACGTTAATTCACTCCTAAAAAAATAACCCCCGCCTCTGGTTATCAAAAGCGGGGGTTAAGTAGTTGATACTTTTTGCCTTATGTTGGTGCTGTAATACACTTGCACCTCCCGCTTTGAATAAGTTGGTCTAGATTCAGCCATCCGGCAATTGCTCCAAAAACATCAATACTTGCAGATTTACCGCCCAAAAACAGATATGTTTCCTCAAACGCAAATAGCACGATTGCTCTACCTAAACCCCGATAGGGTTGGCAATGCATCACGCTACTAATGGTTGAGGAGAATCTGCTTGTCATCGAATTTGTAGTATTTGTAATTGAGACTAATATCAATAATACAGTTGTAGTATGTGTTTGTCTACTGGACAGTTTTGGGGGAAAGCCAATTCTCTTTTTTATTAAGTAGGGTTTATACTTTTCCACATACTAGCTAGAGCCATAGCAATAGGCTTAGTAACTTCGTCATCAGTCCAATACCCATTGTGTGAGAAAGGTGTCCAGTTCGTGAGGATGTTGCCAGAATTGACTTCTACATCTTCTTTAACAGCTGCTTTGTACTTATCATTTATTGCCTTAACAGGAAATCCAAGAACGTCGTCTCTGTCATAAAAGTTAACCCACTCACCTTCTAAATTTGGATAATGGTTTGAAAGTTTAGGAGAAGGAATTGTGATTGGTGTACCAAAATCTGTGTAACGTAGTCTCCACAAAGCAATTTGACTACCGAGTGTGTAATACAGTGCTAATGTTTCCCCTTGTTCTAAAGGAGTGTTGCCAACTTGTATCTGCATAACCTCGTTTTGGAGATCCCAAATATAGTTACTTGTTATAACTGAACCAAGACTATGCCCGATAATGCATAGTGGAGCTTTTCGACCAGCTTTTTGAGCTAATTCTTTCAAAGTTTCAGCAATTACTTCATGTACTTGATCATATATCTCTCTATGTTTAGGAGTAATTTGGTAGCCAATACTGTCTGCGAGAGAATGAATAATAAAATCACGTAGACCCCAAGGATTGCTGAGTTTTTTAAGCTCTAGTCTTCTTGATAGCTCATCCTCAAGATCCTGAAGAATAGGGGCCCAGTATATAGCTTCAATCTCCAACTTTGAATCTATTTGTTGTTCATCTTCTCCTAACAGTTCTGAAACCTGAGACTTTAGCTTTCGTGCTATGCCTCCAGCAAACTTCTCAGGATTATCTTTGTTTTTAAATTCAGGACTGGCTTTACCAATGCCATGTATAACAGCTACTGCAATTTTGTTTGACACTATAGTGTTCCTTTGAATATTTCATCTTTAACTGTTAGCTGCTTGGTAATTTAAGTGTTAACCAAGACCCAATCGCCATTCAATCCTATCTGCCCAATCGGGAAAGTCAATTAGTGGATTCCGGTTCCCTTGCTTCTCAAAGATAGCCATATTTCTGTGTTTTTCATACTTAGTGGGTGGCTCATTTTCATGCCAGTTTAATAAGGTTCTAAGCCGACTCTCTTCAAACTCGCTGCGGTTAATTTCTTCTGGATAACGCAGTAAGAAATACAAGGTTGCACGGGCTACTGCTCCTTTTCCTGCTGAAGGCTCAAACTTCTTTTCTTCACGCTTACCGCATTTATCGCGGATGCGTTCTCCAAAATCTGGAAAGTCAAAAAATGGGATGTTACTACGAAAACTATTGCAATCAGGTTCGCAAGCAAAGAGATGATGCAAATCACCACGCATGGGTTCGCGCCTAGTAAACCAGGACTGCGGTACTACGTGTTCGCAGTTAAAAGGCATACTTGCTTCTAACAAATCAAGTTGAGCCGCTCTCTGTTCTTCGTTCATAGCTGACTCTGTTGTGATGCTCTCTTGAAACCGTCTAATGAGTTCCTCAATTTGAAACGCCTCTCGAATGAACTCTTCTGGCTCAAACTCGTTTCCAGAGTAAATACTTTGCAGCTTTAAATTTCCCGGTCGCAGGTCAACAAATGGATACAAGTGCGTGCTTGGCTTATACTCTAGCCAAGTAGTATGTGTCCTCTGAAGCAGGCTGCTCAAATTGTTGAAAAGCTTAGTCCGATTTAGAGAGTCAGGCAAATTACTGTAATATTCCTCTCGATTTTGTCTGTCCTGGTCTTCGTTGTAGTATTCTCTGCTACGTCCTCGCTCTAATTCTGATAGAGCCGCTTGAAGCTCCGGGTTTTCCTCAAGAGACCTAGCTTGACCATTTACTGACCGATTTCCGTTTGCTGTAATAATTCCATTATCTAATGGTTGGGTTCGATTACTGCTAATCTGCGAATCGTTTATACCATTGGGTAAAGTGGGTTGCCCTAAACGGACACTTACTTGCAAGGGGAGCGTCCAAGCAACACTACCATCTGTATTGATTGAAGCTGCCGTGTAGCAGTAAACGTAGAACGAGACTGAACAGAATTGCTTTCGCTTTCCAGTCGAGGTGGTATATTAAATAGCTGCTCCCTCAAACGCTGTTGTGCTGAAGGAAGATTCTGTTGCCGAATATGCCTAACAATTCGGCTAATGCGTACACCTTCATTAGCTATCCAGTCTATCTTGTCCTTTCCTTGTTCAGGTCTCCAAAGAGTTCCATCTTTAGCAAGAATACGTTTTTGCCTTGGCATCTAGTAGCTTGACCAACATCTGGCAGAACATGATTGTTGGTCAATAACAGCCTTGGCGACACCATAAACCCGGTTCCAAGGCTTCTGCGACCAGTTATACTACGGAAACCAATATGACCAACTGAGCGTGCAACCAGCAGACCCTCTTCCAGAAAGCTAATACTCATCAAATCACTCTGGTTGATAATTCTTTCCAAAGTAGAAATGTCGGGTGTCCTGACGATGGTGGTCACACCTTCTGTAGAAGGAACTTCTATGTTTGCAACATGACTAGCTAGCCGTCTTAAGCGTTTTTGGACTCGTTGCGGTTCGTCTGCCTGTATTGGTAAGCCGGATGCAAGCTTGCGCTTAGTGTCTTTTCTAATCTCTGTACGTTCAGCGTATCTCTGCTCGGTTTCTTCAAGAAGTTTTCTAGGAATAACCATAAATATAAAAGTAAAGTGCTGAAATTAACCTACTATTCGCAAACTCATACTTATGTTTTGCAGACATCATAAGAATTCTTCAATCTACACAGCCACTTTAAAATTTGACCTGAATTTAGAAACAGTAATCTGTTCGAGTATCTTCAATTTTGACAACATAACTGAAGCTCGAATAATTAAAGCTTTAAAACTTTATCAAGTTGTTTAAAGAAGTATGACCATGAACCAAATTTAAACACCTATGCCATAAATATTTCAAGTTTCGAGGTAGTTAACCATTCGACTCAGGCGTTCCAACAATATGTCCTTTATTTCTATATTTTTCCTCAGAGTAACTATTCTTTCTTTTTATAGATATAACTCTCTATCAATAGGCTGAAAATTTTTTTATGACTCTTACCATTACCAAAGATTTCTAGAAGGGAAACTCCTCTGAACTCTTCTTGAAATTGGTGAGCGCTTCCCTTGCTCCTTCAATCTCGCTTGCGTTACTAGTGCATTTGTACTGTTTTAGCTTTTAAACAAAGGCGATCGCACCCTTGATAAAGATGTTCTAATTTTCTGGAACTCGCAACCCAGGCGTGGTAGTCATTAACAGAACAAGCGGTTTATAAATAACTTCTATAAATAACTGGGGAATATAGCCCACAAAAGCCCGGTCACAACGACCGGGTTTTTTGGCAAGTAGATATAGCAAAAAACCCCGGTGTAAACCGAGGTAAGAAAGAGAAATTCAAATGTCGATGGGAGATACCGAAGTCGAAAAATTTTAGCTAACTGCAAAAGCAGCCCAAACTAGAGCGCTAACAATTAAAGTAGCGAATACACCTTGTACAACGTATTTGCGTTGTTCCCAAATTGCCGGGTACTCAGCGCAGTATACTTGGGGTTCAGTGGGGTAGTTGTTGAGAACGCCGTTTTCGTTAACAGTGGTGTACATAGTTTTTTTATTGCTTGCTTATTTATGTAAAGTAATATAACAATATCGTTACAATTGGTCAACAGGACTTGACAACAAAGGTCTGATAGCGGTGATAAGAAGCGCTTATCAGGAATGGGGGAGTCAGGCAATGCCCTGAAACAGCCACTAGGGACTGATGATAGATGAAAAGCGATCGCGTAGAGTGTCTGTAATACCAATTCCTTAAAGTATTGAATCTTGTCCTGCTTTGACGGTTGAAGATGGATGCGGCGCTATTTCGCTATTACTTGTGTCTGTAGGCTTTCGGTGTCATACCTGTGAGTTGGCGAAATTGTTTACTCAAATGAATGTGACTGTTGAACCCACAGGTTAAAGCAATGTCCATAATTGATTGGTCGGTTTGTTTCAACAACTGCTTTGCTCGTTCTACTCGTTGCTGAAGTAGATATTGATAGGGTTCAATTTATCTGTAAAATAGAACAAATGTACTATAACCAGAGGAGAAAACATGGCTACTAAAATTTTCGTGAACCTACCAGTAAAGAATCTCAATAAGTCTGTGGAGTTCTTCACTAAACTCGGCTTCAATTTTAATCCCCAATTTACTGACGAGACAGCCACTTGCATGATTGTGAGCGAGGACATATTTGTCATGCTGTTGACTCACGACAAGTTCAAGACTTTTACTCCTAAAGAAATTTGTGATGCAACGAAAAGTACAGAAGTGCTTGTGTGTTTGTCTTCCCAAAGTCGAGAAGAAGTCGATGAAATGGTTCGCAAAGCAGTCGCCGCCGGTGGTACAACCTACAACGAACCCCAAGACCACGGTTTTATGTATGGACATGGATTTCAGGACTTAGATAGTCACATTTGGGAACTTGTCTACATGGAGCCAAGCGCAATTAAGCAGGGTTGAAAATGCAATAATACAATCCGCTCACAAGGCAAAGGGCAGTAATACCAATTCTCCGAAAGTTAATAGATCAGGACGCGGTGAGGCACAGACGGAGTGACACGGAGATGAATGTGTCGTCAGATTTTAGAGAAATGGTATAAGGACTCTTGCCCTGTTTTTCAAGAGAACTGTGCGATCGCTCTTTACTCAGTTATCAGTTAGTAGTTCTATAACTGTTCGTTGGAATCAGTATTGTTGGGTTCTAGTTCGTCCTGTGCTGAGGATTTTTTCTGCTTATTTTGCCAGTCTATCATCGCCCGACTTGATCAAACTCCGGCTCGGCTCGACCGTAAGGAGAGCCGAGCAAGTGGAAGAGACTAGCCGGGTGGTGCAAAGCGAGTTATTCCGCCCCTATTTCCTCGCTTTAAGGTAGGTGCGATCGCTCCTTTTCTATTGTCTCCAAAGCTTATGATTACAGTTTTACCCTAAATCGGTAGCAAAAGGATTGAGCCAAAGCCTTCTCTAACCAAATGGCTTTCGCACTGCGAAACAATGAATATTTTTGCCGTAACCTACCGAGATCAATGGTGCGTTGCGCTGTGCGACAACGCACCCTACACGATCTGCTTTTTGCTTTCTCACAAGTTGTTTTGAAACAGTTCTAGAACGTGTTGCCAAGCATCAGGAGCTGCTTGTGGGTTGTAATTTGGGTGCTGAACCATAAATGGGTATTGGTCTTTGAATAATCCGGCAAAGAATCCGTGTCCTGCATCGTATCGAAATACACGATGATTTATTTGATGTTTCTTTAATTCTGTTTCAATTTGCTCATTTTCTTCTTGCGAAACGAATACATCTCTGATTGCAAAAAATGTATAAATAGTACCTTTAATTTCAGAGGTACGATTAATAGTTGGAGTTTCTTCACCATAGCTAGAAGTAGTAATTCCACCACCGTAAAACGAAGCTGTTGCTTTAATATCAGGTAATGTTGCAGCCATGTAAGCAACATGACCGCCAAAACAGAAACCAATGACACCAATCGCATCATTTTTAACATTAGGTAAAGTTTTTAGATAAG
>NZ_JCACKM010000171.1:0-14344 GCF_059505385.1 Desmonostoc vinosum | reverse complement strand
ATTGGAATCCCCGTGAAGCAAGAATCTCCGAATTTCTAATTCCGGGAGTGTCAAAACTTGGGGACTGAGGAAGACGCGCAGAGGGGGTGACGCGGTGAGACAGCGAGTAAAGGAGGGTTTCCCTCCGCAGGCGACTGCGAACCCGTTCGCTGAAAGCGTTCCCGTTCGCGCAGCGTCTCCGATAGGAGAAGGGTAGGGGGAAGCGGGGAATATAATAACAAATGACAATTCCCAATTCCCAAAACAACTGTCTATGGAAACCAATATCTTCCATAACCATAGAAGTGAAGCCGCCCAAAACCTATAAATTGTCCGTGGGATTTTTCGCCAACTGGAAATGCTGTGACTCCCAATAGGTAAACGCCGGAAAAGCTGGGGTTTTTGATTGGACGCAAACCTATGGTGATTTTTTGTCCCGGTGTCACTGGTGGATCAAAAGTTACAGAAACTGACCGTGTTTTGCTTTCTCTGGTGACAGGCCCTAGTGTCAGTGGTATTTTTTTACGATCGCGTGTTTCTCCAAATGCGCGAGTATCTTTAAGGTTGTAGTGAATATTTTCTACTCCCTCGCGCTGTGTAATTGTTACCTTCTGAAGGGATTCTCCGGCATTCTCCGGCAAGTTGATAGTAAAATAGTAAGTAGCGCCCCAAGCATTCACTTCTTTGTAAGTTGTTGTCGCTGCAATCAGGCTTGGTGGTTGGACAAAGTAGATTTTACCATCTCTAAGCTGCACTGCTTGAGACATCTGAGCAGTGAATCCTCCAATAGCGATCGCTAATGTAAGCGATCTTCTGAGCAAGTTGACAACGTGCATGGTTGGGTATTTATTAATCACACTATTACCTTTGGGCTTTCAGCATTTTGCTAAGACGAGGTAGTGCTTCCTCCTGAATTCTACTGTAGTTAAATTACTATGAGTGAGTAATTTTGTTTCTCAAAGGAGTTTCCCAAAATGCCTACAAGACCAACCACTCGTCTAATTTTGGAAACTTTACTCCCTCATCTGAGAGTAGCAGCAGCTTACGCACGCTCACTCCAGCCCAAAATTGCTGTGCTTCCCGCTAAAGGCGCAGACAATTTTTTTGCTGCGGCACTAACTGACGCAGATTTAGCTATTCAAAATTTAGTGGAAGTAGTATTACTGGGTTGTTTTCCTGATATTCGCTTTTATGGCGAAGAATATGAAAATTCTCGCAATACTAAGTATTTTCGTGCTACTGAACTGGGTTCGGCAGGTGATTATCTAGTCACTCTCGACCCGATTGACGGTACACAGTTTTACATGGATGGACATTCCAACTACCAGATTATTCTCAGTATTCTCAATTCAGATGACTTTGAGGCAGTACTGGCTATTTCTCCTGCCCAAAATATTTATTTTTATGCTCTGCGGGGTGAAGGTGCTTTTAGGGGAACCTTGGAGATGAACTTAGAAGCCTGTACCCCGATGCAAATCACATCTGCTCATCCTACCGTGTTGTTGGGTTGGGGAATGAGTGCGATCGCGATCGCCCTTAAAGAACACTATCAAATAATCGATGTAGCGGCTGATTATTCTAGTAACGTGCAAATTCCCAATCTTAACAGTATCCTCAGCGGTGACTTGAGTGGAGCTATCATCAGATCGGGAAAATTTATTGATGGTGCAGCACTCGCCTTCATCGCCAGAGAGGCTGGTTGTATCGTCACCACTCTAGATGGTTCAACCCCACCACCGTTATCTACTTGCAAAGACTATAGTTTACCTGGATTAATAATAGCCACCTCAAAATCGGTTCATCAACATCTGTTGGCAGCAACACAAAACATACTTGTTTGAGAGGGAACAGTTTTCCTAAATACTCTTTTTATTCCCTTTTAAATGATTCTCATTTTAGAGACGTTACATCGTAACGTCTCTAAAATGATCTATCTGTCACATTCTTTTTTCAAATTGGTACGATTCCTCACATGGGTATATGAGCTAACTTGTGGTGGAAGTATATAAGCAAATGGACAGACTGAACAACAATTGACCATTTGATGTTTAGTTGACGATTTGCAATTACTTAAATACACCTTTAACTTTAATTATTGAGTATTATCAACAACATTACGCAAGCGCATGAGTTGGCGTCGCATTTGAGGCGAGGCTTTAAACTCAGATACTTCTTGTGCTTTGACAGACGCTTGCAGCGTTTCTAGAAAGTCGTCAGACCCCTCAGTCAAAGCATCAAGTAGCACCTGTAAGAGTTGCTCGCGATCGCCCAGGAGACTTTTTTCCTCAATCAACCGGAATTTTAGATGTATTTCGCACTCATAAACACCTACATCAAGATTGTTTATTTGGCGTGGTAATGCTTTGGAGTTCATAGCTTATTAGGATTCCTTTACTTGGTGGTCATGAGGGTAAGGAGGTAGATCTCCAGCCAAAATTATGTATATTTTTTTTGAATCCAAAGTGTTTGAATTAAGATTTTTTCTTTATCCACCACATTTGTCTTCTATTTCCCTCTCTGGTGTTTTTTTCTCTCTAGACTTTTTATGCCTAGATTTTGATGTTCCTGTGCTAGATGTAGCTTAGGCAAGCCATAACTATTATTCAGTTTTTAAGATTCTATACAATAAAGTTTCTGTAAGAACTTGTTCGACCTTTTTAAAGGTTTTTACATCAACTTTATCTAAACGTCAACAACAGTTTGGCTTGTTACTGTTTTTTTGGTGTTTATACGTAAGTAAAAACGCTGGTTTTTTTTCATTGAATTAGAGCCAGAGGTCGGTGTAGCATCACTCCGTAAAATTACTAGATGTACGTTTTTTTCATCGGCAAATTTAATAAACATTTATCAGCAAAGTTATTAAAGCTAAATTTTTTGTTGTGGTAGACAACATAGCATAGGCTCAATTTATTTGTGTCAAGTCTTTCACCAAAATAAAGGTTTAATACTTTTTTCCCCTAAGTTGAGACGTAGAGCAGGTTAAGGAGACAGGGAGAAATTCACTCTTTGTGGGTTTTTGAGATTTTACGCCCTGGCAGGCGCGATAAAACAGCACTACTGTTAAAGTCTCCCGACTCAGATAATGACTGCTTTCTCCTTGGGGGAGATACCCACACGTAAGTGTCCTCATTTTGATGGCTACATCAACCTGGAAATGGGGAATTGGGAATGGGGAATGGTGCGTATCTCTGTTTGCTTCTTTGCGTCCCCGCGTCCCCGCGTCCCCGCGTCCCCACGTCCCCGCGTCCCCACGTCCCCGCGTCTCCCCTGCCCCCTGCTCCCTGCTCCCTCATAGCGTTTACAATGATTTCAGTGCAATTCACCCAAATTCTACACATTCTTATGGACAACCCGATGCTGCTCAAGTCCACGACCCGACATATTCGCATTTTTGCGGCTGAAATTGACCGGGATGGCGAATTGGTTCCTAGTAATCAGGTCTTAACGTTAGATATTGACCCTGACAACGAATTTAACTGGAATGAAGATGCACTGCAAAAGATTTATCGAAGGTTTGATGAACTGGTAGAAGCATCTAGCGGTGCAGACTTAACAGACTATAATCTACGCCGTATTGGGTCGGACTTAGAGCATTATCTGCGATCGCTTCTGCAAAAAGGCGAAGTCAGCTATAATCTCTCAGCCCGCGTCAACAACTACAGTATGGGACTTCCCCAGGTTGCAGTTGAAAGTTAGCTCTCAGCAAACTAGGAGTGTCAGGGTGTAGGGGACTTAAATCAGTTCCCTTTCCACCCTTATACCCTACACCTCTATATCCTTAATTTTGGCTGGTTACGGGTGCGATCGCCAATGGGTAGATAGCATGAGAATAATGTTGACTGGCAAGGGGGTGTTTTAGTTTCATCTTTAGACTATTAACCCTTGATTCTTGAAACCTGGATGAAAAAATCTGATATTTGCCTAAATGCCTAAGTAAGTTTTAACTTTTATGACTTTATTTGTTCCATTTCCAAATTGCTAGGGAAGTAGATTTTATCACAAACTGCCAAGATTTTTACTTAATAAAATTGCTAAATTCAACTTTTTTTCAGATTTTATTTCCCACTTTCAGATAAGGGATTTCGTAAGCATAGATTGCTTTTTTAGGCTTCAACTTGACATGTAATATTTGTACTCTTTTTTAAAGAGTAGGGATTCAAAACCGACTTGCTATCAGAACGTCCACGCATACTAGCACGAAAACTTAATCTTTGAAAGAATTTTGCAGCAATCAGTTAAATTTTGTAAATCATGTACCGAGAAAAGTACTGATATAACTATTTGGGGATTGGGGATTGGGGACGCGGGGACGCGCGGACAATAGAGAAATTTTCCCCCTCATCCCCCGGTCACTGAGCGAAGTCGAAGTGCATCCCCCTCATCTCCCCTTTCAAGGGTAGGTTTTTCATATTCAGTCTGAAAAAGCCTATTTTCTCGTTCCAAAATCTTTCTTTGCGTCTCCCTATCCCCGCGTCCCTGCGTCGATCAAAACGCGAAATCTAAAAAACCTGCCCATAACCAAATTTCTGATGACAACACTATCTGTTGGTTGATAATAAGGTAATTTAGCAAAAACAAATACCACAAATGTTCTGGAGTTATATTTTGATGACAGGGTTAGAATTAGTTGCTCCCCTGATGGAGAGTCATAGAGCAATTGAGGCTATGATGAGGCTGTAGGGTTGACTTAGGAGTGTATTGTTTGGATAAGTAAGCAAACGAGCATTAACCTCTGCTGAAATCTACCAGTTAAAATGATGATCCACAATTTGGATAAGTCAAGTTCAATAAAAATCTGCGGTTTAAATTGCCGCTACCAATGCTTTTAAAGAAATTGCCAATCGCTGATCGGTGCGAACATTATGGAAAATGACGCGGCAACGCTTTTCTGCCCAAATGAAAATTGTCAGGCTGCTAACCCCCTGACTCACAAGTTTTGCCAGCGATGCTCCACATCCCTACCCAAAATTTACCTCTGGGCTGTGGTAGATGATTTGAGTGTGGGTAAACCTGGAGAATCATTAGCCGATCGCTATCTAATTATCAATCAATCTCTGCTTTTAGATACCAAGCCTGGTTTTTTACCCCAACCATCTGAGTTAGATAATTTGCAGATAGTAAGAACTTATCTGCGGCTGATTCCTTATCGCTTACATGTTCCACAGGTCTATGGATTGCTGTCTTGGAATGATGGTTCCTCCCATCGAGACATATTATTGTTAGAAAAACCACCGCTGTTCACAGATGATCCGACACAGCAAGTACGCTTAGGTACTGAATTAACTACTGCTTGGCGTGATGCAACATCCATGCGCCAACTCAATTGGCTATGGCAATTAGCAAATTTGTGGCAACCTCTTGCAAGTGAAGGTGTCGCTTCTAGCTTGCTGACACCTCATTTATTGCGAACAGAAGGGTCGTTAGTGCGCTTGTTGGAATTGCGCTTTGACTCGGAAACGGCCCCAGGACTACCCCAGTTAGGTGAATTTTGGCAGCAACTGCTCAACGATGCCAAGCCAGCTATCCAAAACTTTCTCAGCCAAATTAGTAATTCGTTGATTGAGGGCAAGATTAACTCAGCCGAACAATTAATTGCAGCTTTGGATGGTGGGTTAGCAGAGTTGGGGCGATCGCAAACACCCACAATTAAAATTATTACTAAAACGGACACCGGGCCTAGTCGCCAACGCAACGAAGATTCCTGTTATCCTCCCAGTGGTACGCTGGTGAGCAAACCCCCACAGCCAACAGCCTTGGCGATCGTCTGCGATGGCATTGGTGGACACGAAGGTGGCAATGTGGCATCAAATTTAGCGATCGAAACAATTCAACAACAGGTACAACAATTAACAAAAGTTCCCTACGACCACATTGACCCATCGTTGTTACTCAATGACTTAGACTTGGCCGTAGCAGCAGCCAACGACAAAATTAGTCAGCGCAATGATGGTGAAAATCGTCAAGGGCGTCAACGCATGGGTACAACCTTAGTCATGGCCTTACCCGTGGCTCATGAAATGTATATCACCCACGTTGGTGATAGTCGCGCTTACTGGATTACGCGCCAAGGTTGTTACCAAGTAACTCTTGATGATGATGTCGCCTCTAGGGAAGTGCGGCTAGGTTATTCCATCTACCGCGAGGCTTTACAACAAAGCGCATCTGGTTCTCTCGTCCAAGCTTTGGGAATGGGGCCGAGTAGCTCGTTACATCCCACATCGGCAAGATTTATGCTTGACGAAGATGCTGTGTTTCTGCTCACATCTGATGGTTTTAGCGATTTTGACCGCGTTGATGAGTACTGGGAAACGGAAATTCTGCCAATTCTGACTCAAGAAGCTGATTTAACAAGCGTCGTTAACAGACTAGTCGAAATCGCCAACACCAGAAATGGACACGATAATGTCACCATCGCTTTAGTACACTATCAAGTCCAATATTGGGAACCAGAGATCACTATTAAGACTGTGATTCCCGAAGCTTCAGCCATGAAAACGGCTGATTTTTCCCTCAGAGGCTCAAGTAAAACACAAATAGGCAAAGCCAGCCAAAAAACTCAGATAGTTCCAGAAAACAAACCTGGTATCATCTATCGATTACCGCTAACAATCATAGTTCCGATCATATTAGGAGTTGGAGCTTGGGCGATTGTATATTCTGTGCGTCAGGGGCTGATAAATATAAATCCATTTGCTGGCGATCCCACACCCACCAGACAACCAACTAGTGCCACAACACCAGCACCGCGATCGCTAGCGAGCCTACTAGCACCAGGACTGGTAATTAAAACTACCCGCGAATTAGTCTTGAGCAAAGATAAATCTTTTCCTCCTGGTACTGTTTTTGAAGTTATCAAGAAAAAACCCAAGCCTCAATCAGTCCCTGAAGACTTTTTAGTGGATTTACGTGTCTGTCCTAACCAAGCACCACCTCCACTAGTAGATACAGATAATCAACTGCCCTCACCTCCAAAAGATGAAACAGTAACGCTTAATTCCTTGCAACTCAAGCGCTCTGGTGCCACTGTTTTACCAGAAAATGAAACAAACTTTTGTACTTCTGCCTCATCGACAGTTACTCCACCAATTGTCCCTAGTCCAACCCAGACAAATACTCGATAAACTGGTAAAAACCTGAAATAATACAGGTAGTAACCAAAATTAAAATCAACACAATTGTCACGTTAAAAAATTGTATTTAAAATTATTTTTTTTTAGTCTTTAATTTAAAGAATCCATGCCATCCCTCAACCTGGCGATCGCCCGTCTCATAAACACTGGCAATGACAACTTCGCCATTTGGGTGGTCAAAGCTCCCTATCCCAGTGGCTATGTTCTCCGTGACTGTGTTTGGCCTATAGAATTAACTCAAGTCTGGCGTGAATGGCAGCAAATGTTTACAGGCACCAGCGCTTTAGAAATTTCCCGCAGCACAACTTCTCAACGGACAACTCCATTATCTGTAGATTTCAGTTCTCCTGCTGCTACCCAACCCACCGGCCCTTACAGTAGTCGCCTGATGCAATACTTGGGCATGAGTTTATGGCGCTGGGTATTTGATGGGCCAATTCTCGGTAGTCTAGAACGCAGTCGCGGCATTGCTATGGGTCGGCACACACGTTTACGCTTTCGGCTAGAAATCCGCGACCCAGATCTGATTGCCTTACCTTGGGAAATTATGCAGCGTGAGCCTGGTCAATCGGCCATGTCTATTTCTCAAGATTTACTTTTTAGTCGTACCACCAGCGAAGTTGAACCACTGCCCTATTTGCGAAGCGACAAAGCTTTAAGCATTCTCCTGGTTTTAGGTCATAATGAAAATCTGCAATTAGAACAAGAAGCCACTATCTTACAGCAAACCCTTGCACAGCCAGAGCCAGGAAATAGCAATTCCCAAAAATATGCCCCCTGTGTAGTCAAGACACTGCTGCAACCAACACCGCAAGAGTTAATTCAAGAGTTAGAAACTAAAGCACATAATGTTTTCTTTTATGCAGGTCATGGTTTACCAGGCCCCGATGGCGGATTACTGTTTTTGCGCTCAGACATGACTCTCAATGGCATAGAATTGGCACAAGTATTAACACGTACAGGAGTCAAGCTGGCAGTGTTTAACGCCTGTTGGGGGGCACAACCAGCCGCTATCAATCACCAAGCTATACCCGCCAGCAGTTTGGCAGAAGTTCTAATTCGCCATGGTGTACCCGCTATTTTGGGAATGCGCGATGAAATCGCTGACCATGAAAGCCATAGTTTTATTCAAACCTTTACTGAGGCTTTGCGATCGCGCAAACCAATCGATGAGGCTGTGGCCTTGGCTAGGCAAGAACTATTAACAGTTTATAAATTTAATCAACCCGCCTGGACTTTGCCAGTTCTGTATTTGCACCCAGATTTTAATGGCGAACTGATTAAAACCTTTGACGAAGGAATTACAGAACTACCAGACACTGTGATTCCAGATTTTACTATCCCACCCCCGGCTGCAAGTTTGCGATCGCTCTCTCCAGAAGGGACAATTTGGGTGGTGCGTTCTGGAGTCAACCGCATTGGTCGAACAAAAGATAATGATATTGTCATCCCAGAACCATCGGTCTCTAAGCGCCACGCCGAAATATTCTGTCGCAATACTCTTACAGATGCTACACTGGTGCGAACCTATTACTTACAAGATTTCTCTACCTACGGCACGACTTGGTTTTTAGGTCCTAATGGATGGCAACAAATCCTCCGCGAGGAAGTACCTCTAAAATCGGGAATGCAGTTAAAGTTTGGTAGTGCTAGAGGTGAAACTTGGGAGTTTATGATTGAAGATTCCTAACATCTAAGATAAACCACCAAACACATGAAACCAGTTTCCTACTACGCCACTTGACGGCAGTTGCTCCACTTGAGGAGACCCCAAGACCGCAGTGGCTCCGCTACTCCCCATTTTCAAGACAATTATTTGCGGAAATCTTATTCTTGTAGTTGTAGCTGTCAGTACCGCTAATTAATCGTGAGGCAACAAATGACTAACCAAATTAATCGAGTAGACACATTTCAAGTAGATTTAGAAATATTAAAAGCACTTCTAGAAGCAGAAGACGCCACGTATCCCTGGAATCCAGGAGATGAGGAATCAGAAGCCTATTTTCATGAACTAGAACAGCAGTTCGTCAAACAAGATTCTATTGAAGATGAACTGACAACGCGATCGCAAACTTTTTACAATCATTTGGATCAACTTTGGTCTCATATTGATAATACAATACAAGACAAGCGTATTACAAAACAAGCGTTAGTACTTAATCTTCAAGAAACTTTACATACTACATTTCCTGCATGTATTCCTCAAACGTGGCTCAACGCGATCGCTCAGAAAGCAGCTGAGATGTTTGCTTCTGGGCAATCAATCGGCGAACAACTTGTAGAGTGTGTACAGACTGTATTACCGACCTGGGGTACAGAAGATTTATTAGTCTTAGCTCGACCTTTTGCTTACGCTATGCGGAGTCGTGAACAGCAAAGTGTAGCATCTGTAGTTAGCAATCTAGATCATCGTGAGTGGGTAGCTTTATCAGAAATCGAACAAGCGAAGGTTAGTTTAGCGATCGCCTATTACGCTTTTACCGAATTAAACAACTCCTGATGTGTCTGATATTTACGCAGGAATTGCAGTTTCTATTTATACTTAAAAGAACTACTCTAAACGTACACAGACTGCTTCATCATCACAATAAGTCAATCGTCATTTCCGCAACATCTATCCCAAGACATAAAAGCCAACTTGACTACAACAGATTTAGTCTTTAATAATCTATTGCATTAGGGACTTTAAAATAAAAAAATATTTAATATGTAGGGTGCGTCAGTTTAAGAAAGCCTTAACTTACCTAGAAATTATTCGTACTGACGCACCCTACTAACTCCCAAGACTTCACCTGTTCCCTATCCCCTTCTTCATGAATATGTTGCAATTTAACGTCCATACGCGGTAAATTCTAAATTCAGTTTGGGATACACATAAGAATTATTTGAGGCTCAAGGTGAACAAAAGCATTTACTTCCTGCTTTGTCTAAGTATTATTGGTGGAATAACTTGGATTCAATACCAGCAAGTTCAAGCTTCAAGTCAAGATATTAAACTAAAAAATTTATTATCCAAACAAGAACAAGTAGAAAATCAATTATTTCGGATCATTCAAGACGGTAAGTATGGTTTTATCGATCAAACAGGAAAGATAGTCATAAAACCACAGTTTGATTTAGCTTGGAACTTTGTTGATGGCTTAGCGCAGATCAAAATTGATGATCAGTATGGCTACATTGATCAAACTGGTAAACCAGTCATTCCACCGCAATTTCGATTATCTTATGCTTTTTCAGATAAGTTAGCGCTCGTGTTAGTTGATTACAAATATGGCTATATTGACACATCCGGCAAAGTAGCTATTAAACCACAATTTGAGGAAGCTCTAGCATTTACAGAAGGGCTAGCAGCAATTAAAGTTGGGGGTAAATGGGGTTATATAGATATATCTGGAAAGCTAATAATTGAACCAAAATTTGAGCGAGCTTTGCACTTTAATCAAGAATTAGCAGCAGTGCAAGTTGGGAATAAATGGGGTTATATTAACTCTAAAGGTCAACAAGTTATTACACCTCAATTTAACGAAACTTGGAAATTTTCTCTGGGGCGAGCAGCGGTTAAACTCAACGAAAAATATGGTTATATAAATCCATCTGGGAAGCTGATTGTTAAACCGCAGTTTGTTGAAGCTTGGGAATTTTCGGAAGGGTTAGCAGTAGTTCGGATTGATGATAAGTACGGCTATATCAACACCAATGGCCAGATGGTAATCAAACCTCAGTTTGATAAAGCAGTCAGCTTTTCTCAAGGACTAGCTGCTGTCAAAATCGACAACAAGTATGGTTACATTGACTCCCAGGGAAAAATAGCTATCCCGCTCGAATTTGATATAGCTCTTAGTTTCATGTCAGATTTGGCATTGGTATATGTTGAAGGTAAAGCTGGCTATATTAACAAGACAGGAGATTTTATTTGGTCTCCGACGAATTAGGGGAATGAGGGAGACGCAAAGACGCGGAGCGCGACCCTTCTCAAGGTCGAAGCACTGGTCAAAAGCCCCCGACTAAAGTCGTGGAGGCAAAAAATGTTTTCCTTGCTTGAATCCCCTAGCTTTAGTTATAGGGACTCTCCGCGTCCCCCTTCGGGTGACGCTCGCAAGCTCGCTAACGCAGTCGCCTGCGGAGGGAAACCCTCCTTTACTCGCTGTCTCACCGCGTCCAAACGTCTTTGCGTCTCCATTAACATTACAGGTTAGTCGAGATTGCTTGCACCGGACAGGAGGGGATACACTGCTCACAGACGATGCAACGCGATCGCGTGAAAGTCAGCTTATATGTTTCAGGGTTGAGGCTGAGGGCTTCAGTAGGGCAAACCCCAGTACACAAACCGCAGTGGACACACACATCTGAATTGATTGCAATTTCGCCTAAAGTATTAGAAACATTGATATGCCGCGATCGCATCCACTCAATGGCTGCATCCAACTGATCAATGTCTCCTGATAGTTCTACTACTAATCTGCCAATTTGATTTGGAGCAACCTGGGCACGAATAATGTTAGCAGCGACATTGAAATCTTTTGCCAGTAGGTAAGTGACTGGCATCGGAACGGCGCGTTTAGGAAAGGTAAGTGTGACTCGTTTTTTCACAGGATGGGGATTGGGGATTAGGGGTAATGGGGAATTGTTATTAATGATTCTCCACGTCTTTGCGTTTCCCTGATCCTCATGCTAGTTCAAGGATTAGGGGTTTACCCGCTGAGCAAAGTGTCCATAGCCAGGGGCGCAGAGAGAAAGAGGTACACTAAACAATAGCAATGCTTAATAAGTTTTAATAAATTTGCTATGAATATGGACTCACCTGTTACTTCTTTGGAAAAATCGGAAACTACACCCGGCAAGCGTGTAAGAAATTTTTTAATAGCAATTGTAGCGATCGCTCTTAGTGTAGCTCTACTTTTAGGGTTACGAACTGAAACTACATCAACTTCTCTCCCCAAATTGGCTGAACTTTCTACACCTCTAGAAGTGGCTATTGCCAACGGTAAACCATCTCTAGTTGAGTTTTATGCAGATTGGTGTACTGTCTGTCAGAAAATGGCACCAGGTATCGCCGAACTAGAAAAACAGTATGCTGACAAGCTAAATTTTGTCATGCTGAATGTAGACAATACTAAGTGGTTGCCAGAGATGCTGAAATATCGAGTGGATGGGATTCCACATTTTGTGTTTTTGGGTGAAAATGGGGAAACCATAGCGCAAGCGATCGGCGATCAACCCCGCGTAATTATGGCCAGCAATTTAGAAGCTTTAGCAACTGGTTCCTCTCTACCCTATGCTCAAACTAGTGGACAAGTTTCTAAATTCTCAACTCCAGTAGCACCAGCAGCTAGTCAAGCTGATCCTCGCAGTCATGGAAGTCAAAATGATTCGTAGAATTATTTAATATCCATATCCGTCCCAAGCCATGGGAAAGGAGTAATCTGAGAACACGGGGAAATCATGATTGTCGCTGCGGGTTTCTGCATCCAAAACTTTGACGACTTTGTGATAAATGTCTTCTGCTTGTTGTGGGGAATCACCTATGCTGGTTAATCCTAATTTGCCAAACTGAGAAAGACAACCCATGAGATGAAACACTGTGCCTGTTTCAGTGCCACTGTCAAAGTGCAACCTGTGATGAGCGATGATATCCATTAAGTCATTGGGCAATAATCCCTGATAGCGGTCTTTTTGCAAGTTATCAGTAGCAATGTAGTATTTAGGACGCCCTTGCTGACTATAAAATAACCCTGTGGAAAGTTCATAGCGACCGGTTGTTAATAGTTTCAAAGTCATGAAGGGATGAGTAGTACCACCTTTGCGGAGGTTAATTTCGATCGCCTGAATATCCCAGTCGCCATTATCCTGGGCAACGGTGATAAAATCGACACCAAAGCGTTCCAATGCCCCTTTCTGGGCCAGTTTTCGCCCTACTTGTAACCCTAATTGCTGCAATTGCAATCGATAGCTTTCATCGGCAGGAAACTTACAACCAAGATAAATCTGACCATCTGGCCCGCCGAGGATTTGGTCATGGGTTGAGAGGATTTCTACTTCGCCGCTGGGTGTGATTCGTCCTTGCACACTTGGCGAACGCTTAATTTCTCCTTCTACAAAAGCTTCTACAATAGCCCCTAACTCTGGAATCCTTTTAGAAAAGTTTTCCCAAGTTTCTTGTTTAGCTTGAAAACGCATTGTAGCAAAGCGATCGCTAATTGCGGCCACTCTCTGGTCACTAGAACCGTGTCCTGGTGCTACATTCATGATTGGTTTGAGGTCTAGCAGTGCATTTCCTTCTCCGGAAATACCTTCATTGAGTTTCACCACCATCTTTTGTAGTGTGGGTTGGCGTTCCCACAAATCATTAGCAGCAGTTACCAAATCTTGAGGATGCCAGACTTTCTCGCTACCATCTGGATGTGGGACTCCACTTTCAGCAAAGATTTGCCGACTACCGCTTTTTGTTCCCCAAATCTGTAAATCTGGTGCCGCAGCATATAGCGGCACGCCTAATTTTAACGATAATTCTGCTTCCAAAAACGTTGCATTGTAACAGGCCATAAATGCCTTATCTAGTCTTAAAGCTTGATGAATCCGCTCTAATAAACGAGGACGTTCTAAAATTTTTTGACTGAGGGGTTTAAGTGAAGAATCGTAGGTTGAGAGTAATAATAAGCGATTGCGAGCGTGAGAGAAAGGAATTCCCGGCAATAGTTGTAGATAATAATCAATGATACTGGGATGCAGTGGCATTGAAGTGACATAAATTAATCTAGTACGAGGATTTCGCAACCGCATCAAAGAAAACAGTAATCTTTCTTCATAATGTTCACAGCCTTCAATCTTTCGCAGTTCGCGCTGGTCAATACTCAGGGAAGGAACTATTAAAATATCTGCTTCGCTATTGTCAAATAACTCAATAGTTTTCCAGCGATCGCGTAAAGTTGATTGTAAATGGCGAAACTGATCAAACTCTTGGATTTCTGAAATATCCAGTGTTTCCATAATCCTTACCCTGTAATGATCCCAATACTGCTTTATTACTCTTATATATCTCAATTCACCCCTCTAAGGGGGTAATATAAAGTTAAAAATTAAGAACTACATGAATTAATTTATAATTTTGATTTAATTATGCCAACTATCTTATGGATAATTAAAATCTCTTTCGGAAGCTAAGAATGAATTCAAAACCTATGATTCAGAGGGAGTGGCGATGTGGGAGTAGGGAGTAGGGAACCCACGCCTTAAGG
>NZ_JCACKM010000170.1:0-14418 GCF_059505385.1 Desmonostoc vinosum | reverse complement strand
GAGCGACACAGGAGCGTCGCGTCATTACGAATTACGAATTACGAATTATTTAATTTCCTTGTATGGCATTTATCAGCCACACACCTATGTGATTTTTCACACAACTAGTGCAGGAAAATATCTCTTCCCTACTGCCTACTCTCCACTCCCTATTTTCAAGCTGGAGAGACGCTAAATAAATTTGGGCTAAACTAAAACATTGCATATCTAGCAATCAAATATCTCAAAGACCAAGGAATTACCACCTCACGGATTTTAACCCATGCCGGACATAGATTTTAGTGTTCAGATACCAGAGGTAAAACTAGTTACAGACTTACAGCAAATAGAAGCAGCTAATCTGCAAAATTGGCAGAGTCAAGTTATTCTAGGTGACTGTTTAAAAGTTTTAAAGCAGATGCCAGAGGGCATAGTTGACTTAATTGTGACATCTCCTCCCTATGCTGATAGTCGTAAAAAGACATATGGTGGCATTACACCAGATCAGTATGTTGCTTGGTTTTTGCCAATTTCTCAAGAGTTAAAAAGAGTTTTAAAACCGGGTGGAACATTCATACTCAACATTAAAGAAAAAGTAGTGAATGGGCAAAGGCACAACTATGTAATTAAGCTAATATTAGAACTGCAAAATCAAGGCTGGCTATGGACTGAAGAATATATTTGGCATAAAAAAAATAGTTTTCCTGGTAAGTGGTCTAATCGTTTTAGAGATTCTTGGGAACGTTGTATTCAATTCAATAAAGAACAGGATTTTGAACAAGAAGTGCCTGACGACTGGGAACATTGTATCCAGTTTAATAAACAAAAGAAATTCAAAATGTATCAAGAAAGTGTCATGGTTCCTATGGGGGATTGGGCCAAGTCTAGACTGAAGAACTTAAGCGACACCGATAAAAGAAGAGATAATTCTAGAGTTGAAAGTGGTTTTGGTAAGAATATCTCAAATTGGTTACAACGAAAAATGGCTTATCCAACCAATGTTCTACATTTGTCAACGGAGTGCAGTAATAAAAATCATAGTGCGGCATTTCCTAAATCTTTACCATCATGGTTCATTAAGTTATTTACTGAGCAGGGAGACACAATATTAGATCCTTTTCTTGGTTCTGGGACTACATGTGTGGCAGCAAAAGAGTTAGGCAGAAATTATATTGGTATTGAAATTAAAAAAGAGTATTGCGAATTAGCTGTTTCAAATATTGAAAAAGCAAAACTTAATACTCAACTAATAACATTGACACAATCTATGGAAAACTCATCCATTAATTCAGATTATGATGCATACTATAAGTATCTGGTGCAGCATGTTCTTACACCTTTTTATGAAAAAAGATTTGAAAAACTAAGAAAACTAAAACTAAAAGATATTCTCAAACGCAAAAATCCCTACCTATTCAAAGCAAAAAATATAGAATTTGCTCAAGATTTTATCAAAAGTATTGTAGATGCTTTCCTTTCGTCTCAAGAAGAAACTATTTTTGGGAATTTATTAGAAGGATTTGCTATATACATATCTGCAAACTTATATGGTGGTTTTAAATCTAGTCTCAATAGTATTGATTTGGAGTTTAAGAAAAATGAAATTTACTATGTGGTAGGAATTAAATCTGGAACTTTTTGGGGAAACTCTGACCAGATAAATAGAATGAAAGACAATTTTAAAAAAGCTAAACAAGCTTTGAGAAACCAAGGTATAACAGATACAATTATTGCTGTCAATGGTTGTATGTATGGAAAAGATCGAAATCCATTAAAAGAAGATTTAGATCCAGATAAGTCTTATTACAAGTATGCTGGACAGGAATTCTGGAATTTTATTTCTGAGGACGAAAATCTCTACCAAGAGATAATTGTACCAATTGATCAAGAAGCGAAAAATAAAGATGAACTCTTTAAAACTACATACAATACAAAGGTTAATGAAATGACCTTTGAATTTATGCAGTATTTTATGAACAATGGTCAAATACATTGGGCTAAGCTTGTAGATTATGTTTCTAAAAAAGGAGAGGTTAAATTAGAGGCTTCACCACAACAAATGACATTAGATTTGGATGAAAGCTCAGATTTTGAAGATACATTAGATTTGGCAGATGCTCTAGATTTTGAAGAAAATTAGAGCAGATTAACAAGTTCCGTGGGTTTAAGTCTCCCGGTTTTATAATCGGCAAATTTTGTGTTGGCGTCTGTCTTACAAAGTTGAGGCAGTGTGATCTTAGGGAGCCATTGCGTTGGACGGGTTTCCCGGATTGAAGCAAGTGGCGTGGTTTCCCCCTGGTGACTTTGCGCTCAATCCCCATAAAACTTAATTAACGTCTGATGTGAATTAAAAACGGCTCTATCGTACTTGTTATGCTAAATAAACACTCTATTAAGAGGGAACAGGGAACGGGGAACAGTGAAAAGAGCAATCTGAAAGAGTCGATTGCCTCGTGAATTTCTTCAGAATAGTTTCAATCCCTAATAGGGATTTAGGTTAATTAAAACGGAGAAAGAAAATGTTAATTCAAAAATTAGTTGGTGTTTCAATCCCTAATAGGGATTTAGGTTAATTAAAACTTTTGGATCTTTGCCCAAGACCACCAATGTCAAGTTTCAATCCCTAATAGGGATTTAGGTTAATTAAAACTTATCCTCCCCAATTCCTAAAAATGAATCTTCATAGTTTCAATCCCTAATAGGGATTTAGGTTAATTAAAACCTCATCTTTCTGGCGGGAACAATTTTATCTACAAAGTTTCAATCCCTAATAGGGATTTAGGTTAATTAAAACCTCGAAAATCGCACATGTAATTAGTAAATATACGGGTTTCAATCCCTAATAGGGATTTAGGTTAATTAAAACAATCGGCGGTTAAATCAGAAATAGGAAGTACATTAGTTTCAATCCCTAATAGGGATTTAGGTTAATTAAAACTTCAACTAATAGTTTTAAGATAAAATTAACGTTTGGGTTTCAATCCCTAATAGGGATTTAGGTTAATTAAAACAAAAACGTTACTAATTGCTCCTAGTAATGTTTGGTTTCAATCCCTAATAGGGATTTAGGTTAATTAAAACAAGTAAAAGAGCTTATTCCTGCTTTTGGTAAATGTGGTTTCAATCCCTAATAGGGATTTAGGTTAATTAAAACTTAAGCGTGGAACCAAGGTATATTGCTCAAGGTTTCAATCCCTAATAGGGATTTAGGTTAATTAAAACGGCCGGGGTCTGCGAGCCTTGGTATATTTGGTTTTCAAGGTTCAAAAGTGGCAACCTGTAGCTAAGATACCTTTTCAGACGTTTGGTTGTCAAGAGCGCAAGAATAATAAATAACCTCAAAAGCAATTGTGATAAGGATTTGAGGGGGTGGTGTCAACCTCCAAAACACTCAAAGAGGATTCAAAGCTAGAGAGGATAAGCTTTTCAGGCGCAAAATTTTGTTTTGTTTGAAAAACACCTACTGGTTGACCCCATAATTACTAATTCACATTAGGCGTAATTACGAATTACGAATTATTTAAGTAAGTTGGTACTAATATTTTAAGTTATGTTAAGAAACTAAAAACTGTAGTCAGGTGTCAAGCCTTAAATACTTAAAAGGTGAGAGTTAATTTATAAAGAAAATCTTAAATTTATTTAGTAAATAACAAGATTTATGCATTCTTAGAAGACTTACGAATACTACATTTCATATTTCACAAATAATTTATTTACAAAAGTCTTGTATGTAAGCTATGCGTCTAATTGCTCATTGCCTTGCTGTGACTAGCGATTAATGTTCAAGATTAACAATAATAAACGATGTATTTTATACCTTACTACTGAAATAGCAATTCAGACTAAATAGAAATAAAATGGCACAGTCAACTTACCATTTTGTGGAAAATAAATTTTAATTTAGAGTAGGACAAAGATCTCAGCTGCTTACCGCCATAAAAAACAGCTAGCTGAAGCTTCTAGCTCATAGCTACAGGAAACTAACCTCAATTTTTGAGAGTCTGGTTTCAAAATGGGTAACAGCAACAGCCCCTATCAGCCCGATCACCTATGCTAAAAGTTATGCACTCGGTTGCCAACTCAGCTACTCCAAATTCTCAGTGGGAGGATTTAATCAAGCTTCCAGCCCCGAACACGGTTCAATGGGACAATATCAAAACCCAGTTAGACCTAGTGTTATTGGCACTAGAAACCTTAACAGGCGATGGTTCTGAGGCGATGCTCTCGGCGGCAACCAGTTTGAATTTAGAGTCAAGAGTGCCAGATCGCGTAGCTCTTTGGCGACTGCGCCAATCAAATCCCATACGTAAAGGTCAAGGAGGAAGAAAAAAACTCGATGTAGAAGAAGCGCGATCGCTCGTTCTCATCACCTGCTACCTCGCTAAACAACACCAAGAATTAATTCGTCGTGCTGTTGGTTTGTTGGAGCAAATGGCGGAAAGCCAACGGGAACCTCATCAGGCTGCTTTACTTGGAGATTACATAGATGCTTTTTGTAATACTTACCAAGAGCGGATGGAAGAGGATGATCAAATATCGACAGATTTAATCACTAATCTGGCACTAAAACTACTAGTAGATTTACTTTTTTATAGTGCCCCGGGAGGACATCGTCGCCTCTGGTTAGCACTCATAGACCGTTCCACACAATTTTAGATTTGAAATTTCTCACCCAACATCCGTCTTGGACAGTCTGCTACAGGAAACCCATTATCCTTTTGCAAATACTGTCTCCTCTTAGCAGCCAGTTGACTCAACGGGAAACCCCAGACGCGACAGGCTTAACATTTTCACAAAATTTTAAATAGACTCCTTCGCATTTTCTGCCATGCCTCTATCAAATTCTGTAATTCGTCGCTACACACCCCCCTCATGTACGCTAGAAGTATTGGCGCAAAGCTCACCTTTGTCCGCTTGGATGGGTAAACCTGTCCTAAAAAAACTCAGCTTTCAACTACGTTTTGACGCTCCGCAACTACCAGAAGAACGCCGAGTACCAATCCGTGGCGATCGCGACCAACTCGAAGCTTTGTGTGATGCAGTAACCATCTACGTACAAGAATTACTCCAACAGTCCCCCGAAAAATTCTCACTCAGTTTATCTGGCACTAAAGAGTCAAGTCAAACGCTTGACGAACCAGAAATAACAGATTTTCAACCATCTCCTTTAGCAGCCAAAACCCTAAAGTCCTTGCATCCCCAGATAGGAGGAGCAAGGATATATTTAGAACCAGGCAGCTATTTAACTCACAAACTGTTTCTAGGTTCCCTCGCTAATCCAGCATCAGGCCCTGTAGTTCAATTGAGTCTGTTGCAACTATTTGACTTGGCAACTGCCTTGGATGAATACTCAACTGATGTCCTGGCATTACCAAATCTCAACGACAGCAGTTCGAGCCTCAAGTTACCTGTATGGGCACCTGTTGCCGCCATCATGGTACTTGCCGTTGGTTTAACACCATTTACTTGGCAGTATGCCAACAACATTAGGCAAAAGCAACAGCAAACAGCCAAAGCACCAGCCCCAACAGAAGCGAGAGTTGCTGATGCTTCACCAGAACTCAACTTTCCCACACCTCAATCGAGTCCTACTGCCCCAGCGAATTTACAAGCTTTGCCACCCATAGGCTCTACTTCACCACTTTCTACTTCTGGTCTGCCTCCAACAAATCCTCAAATATCCCCTGGTTCTGGTTTACCAACGACCCCACAAACATCTCCGAATTCCAGTCTTCCCGTAGTACCTCCATTGGGGTCAAAAAACCCACTAGCCAGAACTCAGACAAAAACGCCAACTCTTGCTAACACTCCAGGAGTCACCGCATCCACCAACATTCCTGGACAACCAGTTGCTATTCAACCGAACCTCCCACAGAACCCTACCGCGTCAATTTCCCAAGGTAGGATTACTCTTTCTCGAAGACAGAGCTTACCACCAAAGCAACAATTGCAGGAAAAAATCAATTCTTCAGGGACAATTTCTGCTCAAGCACAACCCTCAGAATTACCTCCTGTAAGTACCTCTTCTGAGACAACTCAGAAAAACCCATTTATCGATAGATTACGGGATGGTAACACAACCTCTGCATCCCCAGATGGAAACACTAGGGGTAGTACGTTATTTGATACCCCTCAAGTAGCAGAAGCTAGAGAATATCTCAGAAAACGCTGGCAACCACCGAGGGGATTGGCACAGACACTAGAATACAGCATGGTAGTAGGTGTTGATGGCACAGTTGAACGAATTCTGCCTCTGAATAAAGCTGCAAGAGAATTTGTTAATAGCACTGGAATGCCTGATATTGGTAAACCCTTTGTTTCTGCCAATAGATACGGGCAAAATGTCAGAATTCGAGTTGTTCTCACTCCCGATGGGAAAGTACAGACGCTGCCAGAGTCTGAATAACAGGGAACAGGGGGAGAAATAACAAACACTAATTCCCAGTCCCTGCGGGAGTGGGGGCCCTGAGTTCCCCAGTCCCCAAAAAAATGCCATTCGTAAAACTGGTACAAACCTTGTACCAGTTTTTATTTGCTCTGATTGCTCTTGAGCTAACTTTTTTGAGTCCAGTTACCAAACTGGTAATATTGCTGTTAATTGTAAACATATTAATCAATACAATTACAGTTAAATTACTTAAATCAAAAGGCAAAGAATATGCAACAGTTTGGCCATCAAAAAGATAGCGCTGCTTGGATTATTCAAACATGGGCTGCTTTTATAATTTCTATTTCTATGACCACTTTTGGAATTGTTAATTTACCTGTAAATAGTTGGGTGAAAGGCTTTATGGGTATGGGTTTAGCTTTTTCTGTTGGCTCAACTTTTACTTTGGCTAAAACTACTAGAGACTTACATGAAAATAAAAAATTAACCGCTAGAATAGACGAAGCCAAAGTAGAGAAATTGCTTTCACAGCATGATTCTCTAAATTTAAAATAACGAGAAGTGCTATATTTATAGCATCAAGAAATGAGAGCGATCGCATGATGACGAATGTGATCTGCTATCCAGCTAGAAATAAAATAGTAACTGTGGTCATAGCCTTCTTGGTAACGCAAGTTGAGAGGTTGGTTAACATCTACACAACTTTGCTTAAATACTTCTGGTAGTAATTGTTCAGTTAAAAATTTATCAGTTGTGCCTTGATCGATGAGAATTAGACTGTGATATCCCAGTTGTTTTACTAACTCACTAGCATCATAGGCACGCCAATTTTCTTGCTGACTACCAAGATAACGACTAAAAGCCTTTTGTCCCCAAGGACATTGCATAGGTGCAGTGATAGGTGCAAAAGCTGATACTGATTTGTATAGCTGAGGATTTCTCATTGCACAAACCAGCGCCCCATGTCCTCCCATTGAGTGACCAAAAATACCTTGTTTTTCGGGTTGTACTGGAAAGTTGGTGGTAATTAGAGCAGGTAATTCTTGGACAATATAAGTATACATTTGATAGTGCGATCGCCACGGTTGTTCTGTGGCATCGACATAAAAACCCGCACCCGTGCCAAAATCCCAATCGTCATCTTCACCTGCAATACCAGTGTTACGAGGACTAGTATCTGGTGCAACTAGCATTAAACCATATTTTGCTGCGTAGCGTTGCGCCCCTGCCTTCACCATGAAGTTTTCCTCAGTGCAAGTCAAACCAGAGAGAAAATAGAGGACGGGAACTGGTTTTTGAGTGGCTTGTGGTGGTAGGTAGACAGCAAAGCGCATTTCACTGTTACAAGTGGTAGAGGCATGAGAGTAAAAGCCGAGATTGCCATCAAAGCATTTATATTCACTGATGAGGTTGAGATTAGTCATTTAGTAATTAATTTAGCAAATCAAATATGAGTCCCATAGCAATTATTTCATTAAATCATCTGTTGTGGGTTCACCTGGATAAAAGCGATCGCTAATAATTTCTTCTAACTGATATAAAGATTGCATGGGAAAATCTGAAAGGGGTAGATTTGTTTCACCCGATGCTAAATCTCTAGCGTTTTCATAGGCTTCTTTGAGTGTTTCTTCAAGATAAGATTTCAGGCTAGGATTTTCGCTCAGTAATTTAATAGTCTCCCGCCTTTGGACTCGAATTGTTGCCAACCAACTGCGACTTCTCTGCTGTGATTGATATTCCCACTTCAACAAATGTCCAATCAATATACTCAGGCGATTCCTTAATTCTTGGCGTTCCTTTCTGCCCAAAAATTCAATTTCCTCAACTAAATTAGACACATCAAGCTGACTCCATTGATGATGACGAAGGAGATTAGCTTGTTGTTGAGTCCAAGCATAAAAGTCAGTTTCGTAGAGATTTTGCATTACTTTGATCATTCGATTAAATCATCTGTTACAGCTTCACCTGGATAAAAGCGATCGCTGATAATTTCTTCTAACATATAAGGGCAATCTTGTGGAAATGTTTTCACAGGTAAATTTGTTTCTTTGGCAGCCAATGCAATTCCTTTTATATAAGCTTTTTGAATAACTTCTTGGAGATATGGCTTAAGACTAGGATTTTCTTCTAGCGTTTCTAATATATCTATACGCTGGACTCTAATTGTATTTAACCAACTGCGATTTCTGTACTGTGATTGATATTCCCACTTTAACAAATGTCCAATCAAGACACTCAAACGATTCCTTAATTCTTGGCGTTCCTTTCTGCCCAAAGATTCAATTTCCTCAACTAAATTAGACACATCAAGCTGACTCCATTGCTGATAACGAAGGAGATTAGCTTGTTGTTGAGTCCAAGCATAAAAGTCAGTTTCGTAGAGATTGAGCATCAGGCTTTTCGCTGTTTGCTCCGTTGGTGGTGTCTGCGTCATTGGTTCAAAGATAAATTTTTCTTAATTCTAGTGTGAGTTAATTACGAATTACGTTAGCGTTAGCGAGTCCTCGAGCGTCGGTACGAGCGTCATTACGAATTACGTTAGCGTTAGCGAAGCGGTAGCGAGTCCTCGAGCGTCATTACGAATTACGAATTATTTAAGAGTTCCCTTTCATAAATCAGATAGGATTACTATAGGTGGGAATTACCCCACCCAACTCACAATTAAAAAGTCACCACACTGCGAATAGATTCACCTTTGTGCATTAAATCAAAAGCATCATTAATCTGCTCAAGAGGCATCACATGAGTAATTAAATCATCGATGTTTATCTTGCCATCCATATACCAATTAACTATTTTCGGTACATCTGTACGCCCTCTAGCACCACCGAATGCTGAACCTTTCCAAACACGCCCAGTTACAAGTTGAAAGGGACGAGTACTAATTTCCTGTCCCGCACCAGCGACACCAATAATTACACTTACACCCCAACCTTTGTGACAACACTCTAATGCTTGTCGCATCACTTTGACATTGCCAATACATTCAAAACTATAGTCAGCACCACCTTTTGTTAAATCAACTAAGTAAGGAACTAAATCGCCCTCCACTTCTTGAGGATTGACAAAATGTGTCATGCCAAACTTTTCAGCTAAAGCGTGTTTGCTGGGATTAATATCAACTCCTACAATCATATTTGCTCCCACCATCCGCGCCCCTTGGATGACATTTAAGCCGATACCACCCAAGCCAAACACCACTACATTTGCACCTGGTTCCACTTTAGCTGTATTGATGACTGCACCAATACCCGTTGTCACACCACAGCCAATGTAACAAACCTTATCAAAAGGGGCATCTTCCCGAATTTTGGCCACAGCGATTTCTGGTAAAACCGTGTAATTGGCAAAGGTAGATGTGCCCATATAATGATGAATCATCTGTCCATCAATACTAAAGCGACTCGTGCCATTAGGCATCACACCACGCCCCTGAGTTTGGCGAATAGCTTGACAGAGATTGGTTTTGAAGCTGAGACAATATTCGCACTGACGACATTCTGGGGTATACAAAGGGATTACATGATCCCCTGGTTTAACACTGGTAACGCCACTACCCACCTCTACCACAACACCAGCCCCTTCATGTCCTAAAATAGCAGGAAATAAACCTTCAGGATCATCACCAGAAAGGGTGTAAGCGTCAGTATGGCAAACTCCAGTGGCTTTAATCTCAACTAACACTTCGCCAGCTTGTGGTGCTGAGAGTTGAATGGTTTCAATAGTTAACGGCTTACCTGCGCTGTAAGCAACTGCTGCTTTAACTTCCAATGTCATCTCTCCTGTAATTGAGTTGCCTTCACCAATAGCATATATAGGAATCCGCTTTCAGGCTCAAAGGCTCAACCTCAAAGGCTCATCTTTGTGTCCCTGCGTTTCTGCCATCCCCCATCTGTCTCAGTGTAGGAACTTTTAAAACGATCATTTTGCTTTGTTAAAATGACATTCTCTAGTTAGATTGATTAAAGGCAACAAGGTGAATTCTGTAGTAACAGAATCCCTGGTAATTTCGTCCACTTATTGATTAATACATTAATTTCACAGCTTATGAACCCTGCCCTAACTCAAATTGGCGCTCAAATGTCCAACTTAACTGGCGTAAGAGCAATTATGAAGGACATTATCGAAACCTTACGAGCGGATGCGGGGCAGCAGTTTATTAATTTGAGTGCTGGCAACCCTTTGATTTTGCCAGAGGTAGAGCAGCTGTGGCGAGATTGTACTGCACAATTATTGGCTAGCTCAGAATATGGTGAGGTGGTTTGTCGCTACGGTTCAAGCCAGGGTTATGCACCACTCATTGAGGCGATCGCTAATGATTTTAACAAACGCTACGGTCTAAATTTGACTGAGCGCAATATTTTAATTACCCCCGGTAGTCAAACTCTCTATTTCTACGCCGCTAACGCATACGGTGGTTATACTCCCAGCGGCGAAGTTAAAAAAATTGTTTTACCCTTAAGTCCCGACTATACAGGATACGGTGGTATCTGCTTAGTTCCCGATGCCTTAGTTGCCTACAAACCCACTTTAGATATCGATGTAGCTGCTCATAGATTTAAATATCGCCCAGACTTTAGCCAAGTATCGATTACAGAAAGCACTGGTTGCGTAATTTTCTCTCGTCCCTGTAATCCCACGGGTAATGTTTTGACCGATGAAGAGGTGAAGAGAATTACTGCTCTGGCTGCATCTTATGATGTACCAGTATTAATTGACTCGGCTTATGCACCACCATTTCCGGCATTGAATTTTACCGATATGACACCAGTGTTTGGGAATAATATCTTGCACTGTATGAGTTTATCAAAAGCGGGATTGCCAGGGGAAAGAATTGGGATTGCGATCGCAGATGAAAAGTGGATAGAGGTGCTAGAGTGTTTTCAAGCCAATGCCAGTCTGCACTCTTCACGTTACGGACAAGCGATCGCAGCCTATGCAATTAACTCTGGTGCTTTAGTAGAGATATCTCACACAGTCATCCGCCCATTTTACCAGAACAAGTTTACCGTCTTGGAAACTAATTTAGAGCAAGCAATGCCGAAAAATTTACCTTGGTTCTTGCATCGTGGTGAAGGGGCAATATTTGCTTGGTTGTGGTTAGAAGATTTACCCATCAGCGATTGGGAACTGTACCAGCAATTAAAGCAAGTAGGCGTCATTATCGTACCTGGTAGTACCTTCTTCCCAGGTTTACAAGAACAAGAATGGCCCCACAAACACCAATGTTTCCGTATCAGCCTTACCGGTAGCAATGAAGAAATTGCCATCGGAATGCAGCGCCTAGCAAAAGTAGCCGAACAAGCTTATCAACGCGCGGCTGTGAGTGCGTAGTTGAGTGCTGAGTGAAAAGACACGTGGACGCAAAGAATAATCTAATGACAAATGGCAATTCCCCATTCCCCATGACAAATGACGAATGGCTAGAAATCGGTAAAATTGTTGCCCCTCAAGGTTTGTCTGGGGAAGTGCGGGTTTATCCTGAGTCAGACTTCCCCGAAAGATTTGAGGTGCCAGGAAAACGTTGGTTACTGCGTCCAGACCAGAAAGAACCGCAACCAATAGAATTATTGTCAGGGCGTTATATTAATGGCAAAAACTTGTATGTTTTGCAACTAGCTGGCGTGGAAAATCGCAACCAAGCAGAGGAATTGCGTGGTTGTAAATTAATAGTACCAGCAAGCGATCGCCCCCAACTAGGCGAAGATGAATATCATGTCCTAGACTTAATTGATTTACAAGTCTTCATGCAAACATCCGGCGAACTCGTCGGCACAGTAGTAGATATTATCCCTGCCGGCAATGACTTACTAGAAGTGAAATTAGATGAATCATTCGCCAATGACAAAAAACAGACAGTATTAATTCCTTTCGTCAAAGCGATCGCTCCAGTAGTAGACTTACAAGCAGGCCGCATTGAAATAACCCCACCCCCTGGATTATTGGATATCAATAGTTAGTACCAGTGAACTAGGCGATTGTATGCAAAATACTTAATTGTTAAATCATTGGTGAAGCGATCGCCCATAAATCAGAACGATGCTAAATAGAATATTCCTATTGCACTGTTTACTTGCAAAGCGCAATTGTCAGCAATGTAGCTGCCCCCAACGCTGCTATTGTCCGAACATGATTCCAGAGTGTCCAGTTAGTCAGATATCTAGCCCAGAGATCTACACCCTCAGGGCTATCTGGTTTGGCGATCGCCAGAGCATTATTTAGTGGTACATTGAAGACAATTGTCACTAAAATAGTGCCAACGAGATAAAGCAAGCTACCAGTCACCAAGTAGACCGCAACAGGTTGATCCCATTTTGACAGCGAGGCGATCGCCAAAAATAGACAGCCTAAAGCCGTTCCAAAGAGTGCTACCATAAACAAAGGATTGATCGCTGTGATATTGATCGATTGCATGGCAATAATGCCTTCTCGCGCCTGAAGTCTAGTAAGAGCGTTCATTACAAAAGTTGAGAAGGCAAAAAAAACACCTGCCACCAGTCCACAGCCCAAAGCAGTGAAAAGTTTTAATACAAAAAGCAAGTGGTCAACAGTTGTCATAAATCCTCCAAGTAAGCGATCGCCTTTTAATACCTATATTCCTCTAATATGTAGTTGAGCTTGTGGCTCTGACCCAGAGAAATTTTTGAGCCGCTCAAGCGCTATGACAAACTTATGACAATAGCCACTTGACAAATTGCTACTGACTACCACCAAATAAGCGAAGTAAACTAGAAGGAATCTTTTGGTTTTTTGGTGCGAAACCGCTTTATGTCTTTAAAAATAGACCGTGGACTTTTTAAATATGATTTCATAGATCACCACGCAATTCTGTGTGTGCCAGTTGATGCGAGTGTCAGAGATATCCGCAAACGCTATCTGAAGATTGCCCGCCTACTACATCCAGATAGTATTGCTACCGCAACGGCTACTCAAAAGCAGCTAGCTAACGAATTTTTATCTAAGTTGGTTAATCCAGCTTACGAAAAACTTTCTGGAGAACGCACTCGTACAGAATACATTCTAGTGTTGTCGCAAATGGGCAGGAGGTTGATACAAGAACCAGCTACGGTAGAATTGACCACTGACTTAGCTAGACAATTAGCCGGGGCCCCTAACATTGATCATTTTTATCGAAGTGCGATCGCAAAAATTGCTGAAACCCAATATGATTCCTTACAGCAAGCACTGCAAATCATTGCTCAAGTGAGTGAATTAAATTTAGTCTATTTGATGCGGAGTGCAGGCAAGTTATCAGCACCGCCACCGACTCAACCCAAAGCCACCCCAAACCCACCTCAGCCAAATACAACACCTACAGCTGCACCAGCGCCAGCCAAAGAAGACTCGGTTATAGAACAGTACATCCGTCGCGCTCAAACTTTGATTGAAAAAAATCAATTTGCTCAAGCCAAAGTAGAGTTACAAGATGCCCTCAAATTAGAACCTAAGAACAGTCGCTGTCATAGCTTAATAGCGATGGTGTATTTGAAGCAAAATCAGCTGAAAATGGCGAAAATTCACTTTGACAATGCTCTCAAACTAGACCCTAACGACCAAATAGCATTGCAATGGAAACCCAAACTAGATAAATTTTTGGGACAATCAGCCAGTGAGCAGAAAGTCACTTCAACTGCCATTACCGGATCTAAGCAACCAGATAAAACTGGGGGTAGCGGTTTATTTGGTGGTTTGTTTGGTGGAAAGAAAAAGGCATAGGGGCTAGAGATGACGCGGAGAGAGGGAGACACGGTGACGCGGAGAAACTTTCATGTACATTCCCCGCGTCCCCGCGTCCCCGTGTCCTTTCATGTACATTAGACTTCTTGCAAAAATACTTGAACCGTCAGAGACTCAAGTCTCTGCCTAATAGCAAAAGTCCGTTGAAACGGACTAAAAATACTGTTATTAGTCGGTTGAAACCGACTTGAGTTATCAGCCAGAAAATTTATTTTCTGGCGAGTATCCGACTTTTGCAAGAGGTCTATTCCCCGCGTCCCCGCATCCCCGTGTCCCCGTGTCCTTTCATGTACATTCCCCGCGCCCCGCGTCCC
>NZ_JCACKM010000169.1:0-14522 GCF_059505385.1 Desmonostoc vinosum | reverse complement strand
AGGCAGAGACTTGAGTCTCTGACGGTTCAAGTATTTTTGCAAGAAGTCTATTAGTGTCAACTTAAGCTAGAAATAGCTTCGGTGTTGGCTTCCTCACCCGCCAAGAAATTTATTTCTTGCTGGACATAACTTTTACGTTAAGTTGACACCAATGGGGCTTGTTCCCCCTGCCCCTCTGCTAGTTTTAGCTAATCGTGATTCAAATTACATCTTTGCATCACTGCGTTTTTCTCATGACTGCTGAAGCTTTCTAATGTACTGCAATACTTTTTGAGAAAATTCAACTTCGCCTTGTTTTTGATAGAGGTCAGCAGCTTTCTGTAAATCTCCAATCGCCCCCTGTTTATCTCCTAAAGCCGAGCGGTCAAGTCCTCGATTGTAGTAAGCATTAGCATAGTTGGCATCAATTTTCAAGGCTTGGTTAAAGTCTGCTATTGCTCCTTTTTTATCTCCTAAATTAGAGCGAGCCAGACCCCGATTGTTATAAGCATTAATGTACTTAGGATCAAGCTTGAGAGCTTGATTGTAATCATTAATTGCCTCTCTATACTCTTTCAAAGCAGAGCGAGCATTTGCCCGATTGTAATAGGCATTGATATATTTGGGATCAATCCTGATAGCTTGGTTATAGTCTGCTATTGCTTCTTGTTTATTTCCTAAATCCGAGTAGATATTTCCTCGGTTATAGTAGGCGTTGACATATTTGGGGTCAATCTTGATAGCTTGGGTGTAATCTGCTATTGCTCCTTGTTTGTCTCCTGATGCAGAGCGGTCAATTGCTCGGTTATAGTAGGCGTTGACATATTTGGGATCAATATTTACTGCTTGAGTGTAATCGGCAATAGATGCTTGCAAGTTCCCTAACTGAGAATAGATAATTCCCCGGTTGTAATAGGCGTTGACATACTTGGGATCAACATTGACTGCTAGGGTATAATCGTTGATTGCTTCTTGCTTTTTGCCTAAAGCAGAGTGAGCATTTCCTCGGTTGTAGTAGGCGTTGACATACTTGGGATCAATTTTGACAGCTTCGTTATAGTCTGCGATCGCCCCCAGCTTATCACCTAAGTTAGAGCGGGTATTGCCGCGATTATAGTAGGCGTTGACATATTTGGGGTCAATCTTAATAGCTTGAGTGTAATCTGCGATCGCCCCTTGCTTATCTCCCATCTCCGAACGAGCAATCCCTCGGTTGTAGTAGGCATTAGCATAATTGGGGTTAATCCTGATTGCTTGGTTATAGTCATCGATTTCCCCTTTAGCATCACCTATCCGAGAGCGAGCAATTCCTCGGTCATTGTAGGCATTCACATAGTTGGGATTGAGCTTAATCGCTTGAGTATAGTCGGCGATTGCCCCTTTGAAATCTCCTTTTTTATACTTATCTCCACCTTGAATGTAGAAGTCGTCAGCTCTTGGTGTTGTGTTTGTAGGGTTGACGGGAAAATTGACCTGCGGCGGATTTACCCTAGTTCCCACTGACAGTTTCAAAAAGGTGTTGATAGGAACACCCAAATTAAAGCCTGTCTTAATTACAACATTAGGATTGCGTTCAGAAACTTGAAAATTCTCAGTCGTATCGCCTCTGCCGTGAATCCCCACTAGTTCGCCTTTTTCATTCAGCACCGGGCCGCCGCTCATCCCTGGTAAAGTATTATTGCTGTAGACCAAAGCGTACCCATCATTTAGAGGTTTTGAGGCATTAGCAGTAATCTGCCCGGCAATGAAATTGTAAATCGAATCAGAAATTACCGCGTTTGCCTGCGGAAACCCCGCAACATAAGCTGTTGTACCTTCTATAGCTTCATCTGAGTTGCCTACCTTGGCAACCGGGTAATTTTGGTTACTGGTAAACTGTACAGTGGCTAAGTCTACTCCTGACATTTTCGTCACAGTGCTATAGTTGAGCGCATAACGCTGACCATCTGGAGTCACAATGTCATATTTTGCTTGAGTTTCGATCACATGCTTAGCGGTGAGTACAGTGTAAACATTGCCTTCTTTTTTAATGATTACCCCAGTCCCGGAACTGCTTTTATTATCAATCAGCACTGTGATGGACTTAGCAATTTTCCCTACCTCTGTAGAGGATAGCGCCATAGCAGTTTGTGGTTGCACAAGAGCGATTGTTACTCCCAAGATTGCAGGTGTAAGTGCATGATTAAGTTTCATAGATTTAATTTTTAATAACATTATCTAACATTCCAGAAAAATAGATTTTTTTTCCTAATCGGGTTCATGCTCAAGCTTTTTTATTAACTCCAACACTTACTTTTAGGGATCTATTTTTCATGATTAAAGATTAGCAGATTTATACAAAACTGCGATCGCTGTTTGGAGAATAAGGGGAGAATAATTCGTAATTCGTAATGACGCTCGTACCTCGCTCTAAGCGAAGCTATGCCGTAGGCTTTACGCTACCCCTGCGAAGCGCGTAATTCGTAATTAAGTTTTGTAATGGGGATTTAATGCTTAATTCCCCATTCCCCATTCCCCATTCCCCATTCAATTAGACTGAGTTTTAGTCAACTCAATGCTAATTCTGCCGCCAAAGTCTGGAATGGGTGCGCTGGGTTTACTTAGGATGACTTGGACTTGTGTCAAGCGATCGCTCTGTTGCAGAATAGAGTCGGCGATCGTTGTGACTAGCTTTTCTACCAAAGCGAACTTAGATGTCTTCACTAGGTCTTTTACTAAACTGATGATGTTGCGATAATCCAGAGTATCGGTGATTTCGTCAGTCTTAGCTGCGGTGGAGATATCCAACCACAATTTGAGATCTACCTCAAACCATTGTCCTAATACCTGTTCTTCAGGTAGATACCCAGTATAGCCATAGCAGCGAATTCCCATTATATGAATACAATCCATAAAAGCTTGAGTGTGAATTAATTTTACATTTGGTGTCCAATGGACGGAATATCAAGCGATACCACTTAATATTCTCAGATGGATTCTAAATGGAATTTTCCTCATTAAAATCTAAAATTTAATATTGTTTTAACTGGTATACTCAATTTGATGGCGATCGCTTATAAAAATATTAATCAAATTTGGGCCTATATCTTAACAGAGACCCTAAAGCGTCTAGGATTGACTTGTGCTGTCATTTGTCCTGGCTCGCGTTCTACGCCTCTAGCAGTTGCTTTTGCTCAGCAAGCACCCGATATTGAAGCAATTTCTATACTTGATGAACGTTCTGCGGCCTTTTTTGCTCTAGGACAAGCAAAAGTAACCGGGCGTCCTGTAGTACTGATTTGCACCTCTGGAACAGCAGGGGCAAACTTTTATCCTGCGGTGATTGAAGCTAGAGAAAGTCGTGTACCCTTGTTGGTATTCACTTGCGATCGACCACAAGAATTACGAAATTGCCACTCTGGACAGACAATAGACCAGTGGAAACTATACGGTAATTACCCAAACTGGCAAGCAGAGCTAGCTTTACCTTCTCCAGACAGAGAAATCCTAGCCTATCTACGACAAACGATAATTTATAGCTGGGAGCGAGCCTCCGGGGGAGGAGTTTCGCTAAAGCCAGCTCCCAACAAGGGCCCAGTACATCTCAATATTCCCTTTCGCGATCCTCTTGCACCCATTCCCGATGTTAAGACGCATGATAGCGCGTCTCTACAATCATTACTGGCACAATTCTCTCCAGAAGAATTCTTTGCAGGTATACCCAATACTTCGACTGCTTCGACTATGCTTAGCACAAGTCCGCTCAGCACAAGTTCCCCATTCCCAATTCCCCAACAATGGCAAAAATGCGATCGCGGCATCATCATCGCTGGTGTTGCCCAAACACAGCAACCACAGGAATATTGTAGAGCGATCGCATACCTTTCTCAAACTCTGCAATGGCCAGTATTAGCAGAAGGACTTTCACCAATCAGAAATTATGCTGACCTTAACCCCTATTTAATTTCCACTTATGACCAGATTCTACGAAATCAGCAATTAGCAAAGCAGCTAGCACCTGAAATGGTGATTCAAGTAGGCGAAATGCCAACTAGCCCAGTATTACGTAACTGGCTCAAAGCTACAAATTCTCAACGCTGGATAATAGACAACAGCGACCAAAACCTCGATCCTCTCCACGGGAGGACAACTCACCTGCGGATTAGTATTGAAGACTTGGGGAGTAGAGAAGAGGACGCGGTGATGAGGGAACTGGGAGACGCGGAGAATTGTTTTGAAACTTTCACCGTGTCCCCGTGTCCCCGCGTCCCCGCGTCCTCTTCTAACTACCTTCAACAATGGTGTACAGCAGAAAAGCAAGTGAGAACAGTTATCAACCAAACGTTGGCGGAAATGGAAAATTTATTTGAAGGCAAAGTTGCATGGGTGGTGTCTCAAATACTCCCATCAGGAACGCCGCTATTTATTGCCAACAGTATGCCTGTCCGGGATGTGGAATTTTTCTGGCAACCGAATAATTTAGGGGTGCGATCGCATTTTAACCGGGGTGCAAATGGCATTGATGGTACATTATCCACCGCTTTAGGAATAGCCCATCGCCAGCAAAGTAGTGTGATGTTAACAGGAGATTTAGCTTTATTACATGACACAAATGGTTTTTTAATCCGCAATAAATTTGTCGGACACCTAACAATCATCTTAATTAACAACAACGGCGGCGGCATTTTTGAAATGTTACCCATCGCCAAATTTGACCCACCATTTGAAGAGTTTTTCGGCACTCCTCAAGATATTGATTTTGCTCAGTTATGCGCTACGTATGGTGTGCAGCATGAATTGATTACTTCTTGGCAACAGTTACAGCAAAAATTAAACCCACTACCAAATACAGGAATTCGGGTTTTGGAGTTGCAGACAAATCGTAAACAAGATACCAAGTGGCGACAGGAGAATTTACCTAGATTTGCAGCTGATATTGTAATTTAGCTATTCTATTATTGCATTTGATGTAGATAACACTCTTGTTTGTGCCTACTCCTTGAAAAATTGATCGCTTTGATCCAAAAATTTACCCTTTTGCTTGATCTTGTAACCACCCCTCCAAATCCGCCATAGCAGAAAAATCTAACAAAGCCTCACCTAAAGCTTCCAACTGTTCCACCGATAAAGCCTGAATTTGGGGTTGAAACTGCTGAGGAACTTTACCCAATCGGCGGTTTAATAGTTTAAGAATAAGCGATCGCGCTTCTTCTTCACGTCCTTCTTCCTTTGCTTCCAGAATAGCCCGTGGTTCTTCCAAATTAAGTCCCAACATAGCCTCAATCTCCTTTCGATTTAAGGTAGAAAACTTGTAAACAATAATCGTCGCCACTAAATCTATAATCTTAGCGATCGCTTGTCCCCTAGTCCGCGATAAAATTCTCAAGCACAACAGTCCACTCTATACCAATGCAAATCAACTGGCAAACTGCCAAAACCTACGAAGATATTCTGTATCACAAAACCGATGGCATCGCTAAAATCACCATCAACCGTCCCCACAAACGTAATGCTTTTCGTCCTAAAACGGTTTTTGAACTATACGATGCTTTCTGTGATGCCCGCGAAGATACTACTATTGGCGTAGTTTTATTTACTGGCATTGGCCCCCATACAGATGGCAAATATGCTTTTTGTGCAGGCGGCGATCAAAGTGTGCGGGGACATGCTGGTTATGTGGATGATGCTGGTGTCCCTCGCTTAAACGTGCTAGACTTACAACGCCTAATCCGCTCTATGCCCAAAGTAGTGATTGCTTTAGTAGCTGGATATGCGATCGGTGGTGGACATGTTTTACATTTAATCTGCGATCTCACCATTGCCGCAGATAATGCCATTTTCGGCCAAACTGGCCCGAAAGTTGGCAGTTTCGATGGTGGTTTTGGAGCCAGCTATCTCGCCCGCATTGTCGGACAAAAAAAAGCGCGAGAAATTTGGTTTCTCTGTCGCCAATACGATGCCCAACAAGCTTTAGAAATGGGTTTAATAAATTGTGTTGTTCCTGTAGAACAACTAGAAACTGAAGGTATTCAATGGGCACAAGAAATTTTAGAAAAAAGTCCGATCGCAATTCGTTGTCTCAAAGCCGCATTCAACGCTGATTGTGATGGGCAAGCTGGCTTACAAGAACTCGCCGGTAATGCCACCTTACTCTATTACATGACACAAGAGGGATCAGAAGGGAAACAAGCATTTCTCGAAAAGCGTCCACCTAATTTTCGCACCTTCCCTTGGCTACCTTAATAAATTTTAAAAATCGCACTTCTTAGTGAGGTGCGATTTTTGGAAGGTTTAAAATTTACAGCAACAAAAATTTTAAAAGAAAATCTTATGTTAAACAGACTACAAACTAATGACAGTAATTATGAGATGCTAAACAAGCACCCGCTTAGTGTTTGCCTCTTGTGAAGTGCAAATAGTTGTTTCTTCTAAAGAAGCAAGAGCGGCATTCTCTAAATCAGAAACTAAAGAGTGAGCAGATGTTAAAACAGGTGTTGCATCTGGTAAACTCCAGGCATCTTCTAAAGTTTCCCAAGAAGGTGCAAAAGGCGGCAGTGCCAAAGAGCAAGCTTTCCAACTTGCTTGTACTAGTGCCCCTAGTTGCTGGCACATTCCTCCACGACGACCTTCCGGTTGGTAATGACGGCAATATCGACAGGCAGATGCGGAAAATTTAATGGGTTTCATTTGGGTTCATCTTTTGTGCCATTTAGGACTGTTTTTCGTCCTTATATTTTCCTCCTACATACATATACGTAATAAAGCCAAAAAATCATTATTTAGTATGGGTTTCAGCGATCCCCGCAAAAAAATAAACTTTAGGATATTTTTATATTCTCGTTATATTTGTATATGTTTTATGAAATTGGGAGCTACGAATATTGGCTCAAAACTATTAGGGATCAAGGATAACAGAAAAGCTTTAAATCTAGAACTACTTTGAGTTTTATCTTTAAGGATGACTAAAAGCCGAGATTTTTCGATTAAGTCTTGAGGATTATCTCTTAAGACTGAGATGTTTTTATCTACTGCCGAGAGAATTTAGAAATTGCTCTCAAATAAATTTTGCTCAACGAATAATCTTTTTGGGAATGGGGAAGAGGACGCGGGGACGCGGAGAAAATTTCTCCCACATCTTTCGGTTGGTGAGCGAAGTCGAACCACATCCCCCTCATCCCCCCACTCCCCACTGCTTAGCAGCACACAAAGAGCATACATTCCAGCGCTGGAGTTCACCGACTGGGGTGGGGCATTGACACCGGGGACATAGGGGTAGATGATGCGATCGCGCTTGCATTTTTTTAGCCCAAGTTTTAAAGGCAGCGTTGGCATCTTGTATGATTGGTGTCACATCCTCAAGGCTAACCTCATCGCCCAAATAACTAGGATGCTCATGGGGTAAAATTTGTTGCTGTTTTGGCTCTAATGGTTTTTGTTGCCAAAGGGCGGTGGAGAAGCGAATATCAATTAATGGCTTTGCTAGTTTTTGATTCAACTTTACTAGCAAAGGCGATCGCCCAAAGGTGAGGTTTTGTGCCCAAGCAGCGCTAGAAGTTGCTACCCACAAAACATCACGTTGAATAGATTGTGGACGCGTATGTGCCGCTGCCGTTGCTCCCACAATTTCTGCCCAACACTTGAGGAGGCACTGAAATGGCTCCTCTTGCCATTTAGCCTGCTTTTCGAGAACATCTAAAACATCATTAATTGATTTCAACGACATCCACCTAACAAGAACAAAAATTGAGCTTGGTTCTTGGGTCTATCTTATTAGTTGACACTCCCCAGCCTAAAGGCGTGGGGATTCTACATTCATAGACTCGCCGTTAGACAGCAGGGTTGCCCCAACTGCCCAAGAGGGCAAATCTCCTGTAGCGTAAGTTCCGGTATGCCCTACCGTACTGAGTCCTAATTTCAAAATATTGATTGCCGCGTTGACATCTCTATCTTCCACATATCCACAATGAGGACATACATGGGTTCTTGTAGATAGAGATTTTTTCACTTTTTCGCCACAGTTGGAACAATTTTGGCTCGTATTATGGGGAGGAACTGCAACAGTACATCGCCCATATTTGTGACCAAAATATTCTAACCATAAGCGGAAAGTGTACCAACCAGCATCAGAGATTGATTTAGCTAGATGTCGATTACGTACCAGCCCTTTGACATTTAAATCTTCATAAGCTACCAAATCGTTAGATTGGATGACGGAGTATGCCAGTCTCTTGCAATACTCTTTTCGTTGCCTACTTACTTTTAAATGCTTACGAGCATATCTATTTCTAGCCTTGTGGTAATTGTTTGATTGCTTGAGAAGAGTTTTTTTTCTATCCTTGCTAAACTTCTTAGACTTTTTGCGCTTAGCGCGGTTCAACTGTTTTTCTGAGTTGCGGTAAAACTGCGGGGATTGTTCTACGTTGCCTTTATTATCGGCAATGAAATACTTCAATCCCAAGTCAATACCTACAACCTGATTAGTAGGTTGACTTTCTACCTTGACATCAACATCGATTGCAAATTGAGCGTAATACCCATCGGCACGACGCACTAAACGCACTCGTTTAATCTGTTTAATGTCGTAGTAATTCAGGTCGTAGGTTCCTTTGAGTTTTAAAGTACCAATCCCTTTTTTATCGGAGAAAGTGATAACCTTCCTCGGTTCAGATAGTTTCCACCCAGTCGATTTGTACTCAACTGAACGGCAGTTTTTCTTAAACTTAGGAAAACCTGTCTTTCCCTTAACCTTCTTCTTACAGTTGTCGTAAAACCGAGCTATTGCACTCCAAGAACGTTCAGCAGCAGATTGTCTAGCCATTGAGTTTAATTCATCAGCAAACGGAAATTCAGCAGCTAATACCGCACAGTATTTATTCAGTGCATACTTGTCTACCTTTGATTCTTTGTTATCCATCCAATAGCGTAAGCACTTATTTTGAATGAATTGACTAGTCCGAATTGCTTCGTCTATCGCTTGATATTGCTTGTCTTTCCCTTTGACCTTAAACTCGTAAACAATCATGTCATCGACCAATTACCACATATTTATGCTAACACACAAAGCATAAAGCCGTCGTAGAATGACGGGGTTTTAAACCCAGTTTTTTGATAATTTTCGCTATTATTGGCACAAATGTATCTAAAGTTAATCTAGCCGTCTACGTTTGAGGCACACAGGCAATGACTCAAAAACCCCTAATCGATTCTGGCACTCAATTGTCTAAAACACCTCGGTTGAAGCCACCACTAGCAGCAGCACTAGCGAGTTTAGAAGTTCGGCTAGATCAAGAATTAGCTCGCTACCGACGTGCGCGAAATGCTTCTAGGACAACCAATCAAACCCATGTGGATAAAAAAATCAGCGCTCAAACTCAGCAATTAGTTTCTACACTCACAACAGTAGACAAAACCCAGCTATCAAAAGAGCCACACATCCCCGAAGCTATCAATTCTCAAGCGAAATTAACACCAAATATAGCTAAAACTGAGCAACTAGATCATCCCAAGCAATCCTCCATCCCCGAAACTGTCAAAACACAAATTCCACCACCGCCGCCAAATACCAGTAGCATCGTACCGACAGTTACTCAAGCTCATAAGAGTGAAAGTACCATACAGCCAGTTAATACCCCCAAACAACCAGATGACTATTTAGAATCTAGTGAAGCACTGCTGCGAAGCCTTACAGAAGAACAAGTAGAAACCAAAAAACCCAGTAATTCTAGCGACAGTCTGCTATCACCTTTAGGTATTGGTTCCATACTGCTGTTACTGTTATCTAGCCTGACATTGGGCTATGTCGTTTTCAATCCCAAAAGCTTATCACAATTGAATGTAGGTAAAATATTTAACAATAACTCATCTAATAGTACAGAAACTCCTGAAGAAGTGACTAGTAATACTGCATCTCAGCCACAGATTACACCTATTCCTAAATATCCTAATCTAGCGCAGAAGGAGTTTCCTGAAGTTAGAGACTCTAATGATGTGGTTGGCTTAAAACCCAAAGTTCAAACTAACTCCCCAGCACCACCTAACCCCGTTGTCATCCAGACACCTGTCGCCCCCCCTGTTGTCAGTCCATTACCACAGGTGCAACCCTTACCTCCTGTGAATTTGTCACCAACTCCAACAGCACAGCCATCGCCGCAACCAACCATCACCCCTCCACAGACTAATGTAGAAATCACACCCGGAGTAGATGGACTTTATCATGTAGTGACAGACAATCAAGGCGAAAGCGCTCTTGCTGCTGCTCGTAAAATCGTTCCCGATGCCTATTTATCCAGCGATCGCAAGGTAATTTATCTGGCTGCCTTGAAAACACAAGAGCAGGTAAAACGAAGGTTGCAACAGCTTCAGGCACAAGGAATTAAAGCACGGATTGAGTAACTATGAGTTGCAAAAATCTACGATACCATGAGATAACAGTCCTGAGTTCTGAAGCGCGGTAGCCGGGCGTTAGCCTGTGCTAAGCAAATTCAAAAATATTAATATTCGGAACTCTATACTCACTACTCGGCATGAGATTGAGGCAGGGTATCTACACAGATAGTTATGAGTAATCATCAAAACTCAGTACTCAGCACTCACAACTCAGCACTGAATTTTATGGAGAGCTGATATGGAACTAATCAAGCGTATCCTGCGGGTAATTCGCGCTAACCTTAACAGTTTGATAGGCAATGCAGAAGATCCAGAAAAGATTTTGGAACAAACTGTGTTGGAAATGCAGGAAAACTTGGTGCGATTGCGGCAGGGAGTAGCACAAGCAATCGCCACCCAAAAACGCACCGAAAGGCAAACAGCCTCTGCCGAATCTCATGCTGAAGAATGGTATCGTCGTGCCCAATTAGCGCTGCAACAAGGCAACGAACCTCTAGCACGGGAAGCGCTTACCAAACGTCAAGCTTATAAAGAAACAGCCACCGCGCTCTCTCAACAAATAGGGCAGCAAAACGAAGTAGTAGCTAGACTCAAAAAGGATATGCGGACGCTAGAGGCCAAAATTTCCGAAGCAAAAACCAAAAAGGATATGTATATTGCCCGCGCCCGTTCGGCGGAGGCTACTTATAAACTCCAAGAAATGCTTGGCGGAGTCTCTACTACCAGTAGTCTCAATGCCTTTGAGCGCATGGAGGAAAAAGTTTTACAGATAGAAGCTCAATCGGAAGCTATTGCTCAACTCGGTAGCGATGAACTAGAAACAAAATTTGCTTCTTTAGAATCTGGAAATGATGTTGATGCTGAACTAGCAGCCATGAAGGCACAGGTTTTAAATGATGCTGAAAATCCTCAAAGCTATCGCCTCAGCGAAGGGAAAACAACAGCACTGCCTTCCCACAAAGAATTGCCCACTCAGGAACCTTAGAGCTTGGGTAGGTTTCACATCATTACATAATTTAAAACTTGTGGGGAGGTACCGATTCAAACCGGAAAGATTACATTGAAATAGGTAGCTATAAAAAAATAAACAAGCTAACTGTACTGCCAAGCGCGTAAACCACAAAAGGAAAAACAAAGTTATGGGATTATTTGATCGCATTAAGCGAGTAGTCGGTGCTAATCTTAACGATTTGGTCAGTAAAGCAGAAGATCCAGAAAAAATGCTAGAACAAGCCATCCTGGAAATGCAGGAAGACTTGGTACAACTGCGCCAAGGAGTTGCCCAGGCGATCGCAGCCCAAAAGCGCACTGAAAAACAGTATAATGACGCTCAAAATGAAATTAATAAGTGGCAACGTAATGCTCAACTAGCGCTGCAAAAAGGTGATGAAAACTTAGCACGACAAGCTCTAGAACGCAAAAAGACTTACACTGATACCAGCACAGCTCTCAAAGCTAGTCTAGATCAGCAAAGCACTCAAGTTGAAACCCTCAAGCGTAACCTCATCCAGCTAGAAAGCAAAATTTCTGAGGCTAAAACCAAGAAAGAAATGCTCAAAGCTCGGATCACCACCGCCAAAGCTCAAGAGCAACTCCAAGGCATGGTGCGTGGCATGAATACCAGCAGTGCAATGGCTGCCTTTGAGCGGATGGAAGAAAAAGTCTTGATGCAAGAAGCTCGTGCCCAATCGGCAGGAGAATTAGCAGGTGCAGATTTAGAAAGCCAATTTGCCCGTTTGGAATCCAGCAGCGATGTTGACGACGAACTAGCAGCCCTAAAAGCATCCCTAGCACCCGCCAGTCCGCCAAACCAGCCCCAACTGCCACCACAACAACAAACCACCCCTCCCAAATCGAATGAAGTTGTTGATGCTGAGTTGGATTCTCTACGCAAACAATTGGATCAAATGTAACATTGTCAAAAATTTTATTTCAACTAGTCCCACGCCTGTTGGTTGTGGGATTTTGCTTGGTTATGCAACACTACGCGAATATAACGAGGGGATGAAAATATTTTTTTCCCACTCCCCACTCCCCACTCCCCACTCCCCATTTTCAAGGTGATGACGATCGCTACAAATATCGATATTATTAATGCACGAGTACCCGGCTATCAAGGTTTGCAGATGCTCTTGGTGAACCATCAAGGCATAATTGAGCTCATCTTGCCAATGGGTACAGTTTTTAAACGAGTGCCTGCACCAGATTTGCAAGTGTTGGATGTTACTGGTGATTGGATTTCTTTGGGTGGTGTCGATTTACAGATTAATGGCGCTTTGGGATTGGCATTTCCTGATTTACAGGCGCAAAGCGTTTCTATTATGCAAAAAATTTCGCAATTTTTGTGGGATGAAGGAATAGATGGATTTTTACCCACTTTGGTAACAACGTCGGTAGAAAATATCCAGCGATCGCTTGCTGTCATTGCCGATATTATCCCTAATCAACAATCGCTTAGCAAGATTCTAGGAGTACATTTAGAAGGGCCGTTTTTAAATTATCAAAAGCGCGGCGCACACCCGGCAGAGTACCTGTTACCTTTAACGGTTGCAGAAGTCAAGCAAGTTTTAGGCAATTATGCTCACGTTGTTAAAATTATTACTTTAGCACCAGAATTAGATCCAACCGATGAGGTCATTCCATATCTGCGTTCTTTGGGTATTGTTGTGAGTTTAGGGCATTCTCAGGCAACGGCAAACCAAGCACAACGCGCATTTGAGTTGGGTGCAACGATGGTAACTCACGCTTTCAATGCTATGCCACCTTTACATCACCGTGAACCAGGGTTATTAGGAGCAGCTATTATCCATCCTGATGTTATGTGTGGTTTTATTGCCGATGGACAGCACGTTTCACCCACGATGTTACAAATTCTGATTCGTGCTAGCCATTCCCCCTTTGATCATCAAGGTAATGGGCTATTCCTCGTCAGCGATGCCCTCGCCCCTTTAGGATTGCCCGATGGGGTGTATCCTTGGGACAGTCGGCAAATTGAGGTCAACAACGGCACAGCTAAACTACCAGATGGCACTTTATCAGGAACAACTTTACCTCTATTGGTAGGAGTGCAGAATTTGGTAAAGTGGGGTATCTGCGATGTAGAAGATGCGATCGCCCTAGCTACAGAAGCACCAAGAAAAGCACTTGGTCTTCCAGGAATTACCCCACATCAACCTGCCAACTTACTGCGTTGGCATTGGGATGAAACCACAAAAGAACTGACTTGGCAGCGAACACTATATAATTCGTAATTCGTAATTCGTAATTCGTAATGACGCTCGAGGACTCGCTAACGCTGCGCTAACGTAATTCGTAATTCGTAATTCGTAATTCGTAATTATTTATTCTCCCCGCTCCCTACTCCCTACTCCCCACTCCCTACTCCCCATTTTCATATGATAATTTTAAACATTGGGAACCGATAAAAATCAAAGTTTATGAACGCAGCCGACGATAAAACGATTGTTCGTGAGTATTTCAATTCCACAGGGTTTGACCGTTGGAGGCGAATCTACGGTGATGGCGAAGTCAACAAAGTGCAACTGGATATCCGTAATGGACACCAGCAAACAGTGGATACAGTTCTCGGCTGGCTAAAAGCTGATAATAATTTATCAGGGCTATCAATCTGTGATGCTGGCTGTGGTGTTGGTAGTCTCAGCATTCCTTTAGCGGCAGATGGGGCTAAAGTTTATGCCAGCGATATATCTGAAAAAATGGTGACAGAAGCCAAGGATAGAGCCACGGAAATGTTGGGAAATGCTGACAATCCCAATTTTGTCGTCCAGGATTTAGAGTCTTTAAATGGTAGCTACCATACAGTTATTTGCTTGGATGTTCTAATTCACTATCCCCAAGAAAAGGCAGACGAGATGATTTCTCACCTCTGTTCTTTAGCACAGTCACGGATAATTCTCAGTTTTGCGCCGAAAACTTTTGGTTTGAGCATACTTAAAAAAATTGGTAGTTTCTTTCCAGGAGCCAGTAAAGCCACTCGTGCTTACCTACATCGTGAGGCTGATGTTATCAAAATTTTAGATAATAACGGCTTTTCAGTGCAAAGACAATCTATGACTAAAACTAGCTTCTATTTTTCTCGCCTACTAGAAGCCACGCGTGATATGGGATGAGGGGGATGAGGCTCTTATGGGTAGGTTTTTTAGATTTCGCGTTTTGGT
>NZ_JCACKM010000168.1:0-14627 GCF_059505385.1 Desmonostoc vinosum | reverse complement strand
CTTCCATTCCTGCTGCCTGTTAATCCTTTTTTGATAGGGGAGAGTGAAAAACTACTTAGTCTTTTGTCCATTAAAGATGAAGTAGCGTTGAATTACGGTTGATTGAGTATCAGCTAGCTTTGCCTGAATTGGTGGTTTATCTGGTCGCTTTAATGAAATCCTGTCAATATTGTGACCAAACTTAGATGCTTTTTCTAATCTCGAATGCAATAATCCATCCATTTTGGCTTGCAATACATCTAAGCGTTCCTGCCCTTGTGCTGATAAGTAACCATGCTTCGCCTGCAACTTTAGTCCTGTTGCCTCCATCTTTTGCTGATGGAAGTTTTCATCCTCAATTTTTTGCTCTGTCTTTTGTGCAGGATAAGCATCTCCAACTTGGCTACTAAACTTTCTAGATGCAAACTGTGAGGTTTTTTTTGGTATTGAAGATGTTGAGGTAAGTGATTTTTGAGTTTTTGACGATTTCATAAACCACCTTGTTTTTTAAAGTGATTTAATAATGTACAACAAAAATCTTACCATTGACTTTCTAAAGTAGAGTATGGTCAAGATCAGATGCGCTAACCCAGCCAGTACTTCTCGTTATTCCACGGAGGTTAACTTCGCTTATGTAGTAGCGAATTATATGAAACTGTTGGTTAATTCACGATGGGTTAAGATTGATTTGGGCTGATGGGTTAGACTCCCTATCAATTCGCTAACAGTCTGATTATATTCGCCCAAAACTTTTCAAACATCCTCTAAGCAACTTGCACAGCCTCTTGCATGAGGAGATTTTCAAAAGCAGTCATCACTCGTGTATAAAAACGTTGGCGGTGTTTGAGTTTCCAAACAGGCTGTACAATTTCCAACTTCTTGCTAGATTGTTTTTGCTGATCAATAACACGAACTGCATATAACGTTCCTAGTTGTAATTCTTTCTTCACCATTGACTCTGGAATAGCAGCCGCACCAACACCACTTTCGACAACTGCTTTCACCATTTCGCTAGTATTTAGGTGAAGTACAATATTCAAGTTACTAGGTTCAATTCCCCAACTTTGTAAGGCTTGGTGAAATATCTGTTGTGCGCCAGAACCAGACTCACGCATTACCCAGCCTGTGCTGAGTAATTCATCCAAATAAATTTCGTTACATTGAAACCAAGGGTGAGATTTACCGACTACAATCTGTAAGCGATCGCTTCCTACTTCGTTCTTTTCTAAAGAATTCTGCAAAGATGGTTTAACATCTCCTGTCACAAAACCCAAATCATACATACCAACAGCAGTTCCCTCGCAGATTTCTTCAGCATTTCCTAGCTTACAGTTGATATAAATGCCAGGATATAACTGTCTAAACTGGCTAATTTTTTCAGGCAACCAATAGTTACCAACTGTAAGACTTGCGCCTAACTTCAATTCTCCCCTTTGTAAATTATTCAATTCCCTCAAGCCACGTTCAGTTAACTCCACATGGTCAAGAATTTTCTGCGCTTCACCCTGCAATAACTTACCAGCATCTGTAATTTCAATATGCCGACCAATGCGATGAAATAACCTTACACCATATTCTGTCTCCAAGCTTTGGATTGCAGCACTTACTGCTGGCTGAGTGATATAAAGCGCTTCAGCTGCACGGGTAAAATGCAACAGTTCCGCAACGGCCAGAAAAATTCGCAATTGCTCCAGCGTCATTTTGCTTATTTACAAGCTTGAGTGAGTAGTGATTCTAACACAACAAAATATTATACGGTAAATTGAGCGGATATTTGTAGTTAATTTAAATAGGGAGTGGGGGAGAATTACGAATTACGAATTCCCATAAGTTCCATTTATTGATTTGACAAAAAAGACTGTTTGCTTTTATCGCTGGGCAGCCATAATCTGAAACTATGCCTTCAGCAAAAGAACCTTGGCTGAGGCAAATCACCAGTTCGACTCGTTTGTATTCGGACATTCATAAACTAAAAAATTTGCTGATGATTACAAAAACATAAACATCAATATAACTAACGCAAACATCATTTTGATCCCCCACTCCCCACTCCCCACTCCCGACCTCAAGGACACATCAAACATGAATGAGTTATTGACTGCTATCCCTACAGGACTGACTGCTTTTGTTGCCACCAATCTTGACGATATTGTCGTTCTATCGCTGTTGTTCTCACAAGTAAATACTTGCTTTCGCCGTCGCCACATCTTTATCGGTCAATATTTAGGTTTTAGTGCGCTAGTAGTTGCAAGTTTACCCAGCTTTTTTGGCAGATTTATCTTACCGGAATCTTGGATTGGATTACTCGGTGTTGTTCCAATCATCATTGGTATGACTCGCCTATTAAATCAAGAGGCTGATGAGGAAGAAGCTATAAACACCTCTGAATCTTCTCAATCTTGGTGGCACAACTTCTTATCCCCCCAAACCTATGGTGTCGCAGCACTCACAATCGCCAATGGTAGTGACAACATCAGTATCTATATGCCAATGTTTGCCACTGGTAGCCTCAATAGCTTACTTGTGATTTTGGCAGTGTTCTTCGTGATGGTGGGTGTATGGTGTTATGCAGCTTATTGCTTGACGCAGATTAATGCGATCGCATCTGCAATTACTCGCTACGGTAATTCACTGATTCCCTTCATTTTAATCGGATTAGGTGTTTCTATTTTGATGGAAAGCCACACTTTAGAAACTCCTACCTTAGTTCTGATAGTCTGTGCAAGTATCGGTTCTTATCTGTTAATTTTAACCAGGAATATATGGCGAGAAATCTACGGATTTTCTTTGGGATCACCGGAAGCTGATGCTTTGTCTAGAATTGAGCCAAAATAATTTGGTTAATATAAATTGTGTCAATAGATAGATGAAAAATTACTGACACAATATCTTAAATTAAGTAATTAGCAGCTAGTCAAAAAGTTTTTTATTTCACCAGGAGAAATGCATGAAATTGTTTAAAGTTAATCTTGTCAAAATTACTCTTGTTTGCTTATTACTACTAGCTAATTTACTGATTGCTCAGCCATCATGGGCAGGTAAGAAATACACCGAAGACCCAGACTACATTGAAGTTACCAAAGCACTAAAAACAGCATTGCAAGATAAACAAACTCAAGGCTCTACACCTGATTTACAGCAAAAAATTGCGAATCTACAGTTTCAGAAGTATATTATCGAAAATGGTGAAAAAGTTGGTATATGCCGGAATGAAACAGAAAAAACATTGCTAGTTTACGGTCAAAAACCCAAAAAATCCACCTTAACCTATGACAATGAGTTGTATCTGTTACCCGGCGGTGCAGAAACTGATGATGAGTGGGATTGTCAAGGCGTCTATATTCCTGGCCAAGTCACTACTGAAAGTCAGGAAGGCACACCAGCTACTGCTTTCAAGATTGTTCATGGAACTAAGTTAGTTGCTACAACTAACCCTCAAACCGGAGAAACTGAATTCAATCTTCCACCAGCAAGCATCCTGAAGTCTGGTGAAGCCAACTGGTTTATTCCTGATAACTTACAAGCTGCTCTTGATGCTGGAGTTACCAATGCTAGAATCAACGATTAAATAATTCGTAATTCGTAATGACGCGACGCTCCTGCGTCGCTAACGCTTCGCTATCGAGGACTCGCTACCGCTTCGCTAACGTAATTAAGTTTTGTGTTGGGGTTAAATCCCCAACACAGAACTTGGCGGTTATAGAACCGGGGGACTTAAACCCACGGAACTAGTTAAGTATTAGAAACGTGCCATGGCACGTCTCTAATACTGATTCCTATTGTAGAGACGAGCTATGGCTTGTCTCTATTAAAATATTTACTCAAATTGGTATATAAAGTATATAAATTGAATGATAAAATTAAAACTATTCGCATTCAGCAAAATATTAATTATTGAACTAAGATAAATATAATTTATTAATCATGCTAAGCTAAAAAACATCTAAATTACATAATCAAATTAAATAAAACTCTTGTGGGGTGGGCATCTTGCCCGCCCTAATTATGCAAGTTATATATGGAACAACTTAACAAAATCAAGATTCATCTCTCTGATTTATAGATATTATTGTTCACAAATCATTTAAAATTGTCATATTGAAGATTTTGCTCAGTCACTTAAAGATATAAATTCTATGAAAATAGAAGCAGAAAAATTAGAAACAAAGAAATTAGAAAAAATACAGAAGTATAGGTCTGACCGAGTTCGGGATCACTTAGCGAATGAACGCACTTACTTAGCGTGGATGCGTAGTGGTATTGCACTCATGGGTTTTGGTGTTTTGATCGTGCGGTTACGAATTATTCGTCCGCCATTAGCACCCCAACCTCCTGGTAGTGGGTGGAAGTTGGGTTTAGCATTCGCTGTCGTGGGTGTGTTGACAGTGTTATTATCAACCCAACATTATTTTGCCGTTCGCCGAGATATTGATGAGGATACCTATCAACCGCCAGATCGTTGGATATTGCTTGCGAGTCTAGCTGTGGTTCTGCTTGGTGTAGGAGTAATTTACTACGTCTTTACAGTTCCTCTGGATTATTTGCAAACTTATATGTTGGAGTAGTAGAGTGCATGGTGGGTGATCTATCTTGGAGCGATCGCTGTGGTAAATTTTTAACAGTGCTGTCTGTTTGCCCCATCTGATTAATCTCCACACTATGGAAATCAAACGATTGCAGGAACTTAAGCAAAAATTGACCAATGAAGCAGACCTTTCTCATATCTGGTCGTTTTATATGGATCATTTTGCGGATCATCCCGAATTCACTGATCTGGGTCAGCCTGCTTATAATGAATACCTAGATGCTATTCTCGATAAAACTTGTCAGCAAATGTTTGGCAAGGTAGTAAAAATTACTCATTTTTTCCTAATCTACATTCCAAAATATCGATTATTTCATGGCCCTTTCCAAGTTGAAGGACGTATTGGGGGTGTGATTTATTTCGAGGATATAAAAATTGGGTTACTTGCAGTGTCGGCGGATGATCCTCCTACTGATATGGTTAAGTATTCACGTTTTTCTGAGCTGATTCAACTGTCGCCACCTGATCGTAGCGATCGCAATTGAGACAAGCACAAAATATCAAGAATATTGGCGTTGCTGAATCTAGGGATGAATCTTGTAGGATGAGCATCTTGCCCACCTTAAAATACAAGGGGCGGGCGTCTTGCCCATCTACAAGAGTTAAGCTAAAAAACATCTAAATTACATAATCAAATTAAATAAAACTCTTGTGGGGTGGGCATCTTGCCCGCCCTAATTATGCAAGTTATATATGGAACAGCTTAGTTCAATCAACCTGACAAAGCCAAGATTCGTTTTCTATTCGTTCGGCGATCGGATGTTTGGCTGTAGATCCAGATTTGGATGTATCACAATACCATCCCTGCCAAGTTTGGGCAGCGAGTTGAGAAAAATTATCCCGCACTTGGAACCAAGTAGGATTATCTTCTCTACTCCATAGACTGCAAAGTAAATCTAAAACTTTCTCTGAGGTGTGGTTACTCATTGGATTTAATTTACTTTTGTTTGATTCATTTAACTGATCTTCTTCCTTGAAAACCCTGCTCAATCCCTCTGTTGTGCTGAAATTGCCCAGCTTCTTTGAACACCTCGAAATATTGAAAAGTGCATCACAAATCCGACGATTCAACCCTAAATACATAGACCCTTTAAGTGCTTTTAAAAAACACTCTAAAGCATTGGTAGGGTCATTTTGAATTAGGAGTAAATATTCGCCATCAAGCAAATGAATTTCTGAGAGAACTGCTTGGCAAAAATTATGACTGTGACCAAATGTTAAATCAGTTTTGGCAAGTTGATCGGCAAATTTGGATGCTTGTTTTGGCAAAGTATCATCTCCTAGCCTGATCCAAACTCGTCCTGCTAAAGCTAACCATCGAGACACTCGCTGAGTTAAACCAATACGTGATGCATAGTGAGCTGCTCTGAGAAAATATTCTGCGGCTTTTTCTAGCTTGCTTCTTTCGTCGCAAAGATAAAACTCTATGCGGGCAACATTCCCATAAATTTCAGACAGCGCTTGATAAATATCCAAACCAGGGTCTTTGTAGCAAGAACCTGGTTTAATTGCACCTCTAATCTTACTGTCCCATTGTTCTAATGCTAGCCATTGAATTCTTTTGCTAGATGTAAACAAATCTGGGTTATGTCCACAAGAAAGCTCATACAAATAAATTTCTGATTGAATTAAAGCTTGAATCGGTACAAGTTCTTGTTTGACTTCCTCGTCTGCCTCAAGGATTTGGTTAATTTCTTGAATTAGCAATCGTGCATTACTAATATTACCTTGAGCATTAGATAGCCTTAGCTCTAGTCGTTTTGCCTGAAGATAGCAGCGGTAGAAGTTGAGTCGATATGAAAAGTAAATTTTGTCTTTGGGAATTTTCTTTAATTCATCCCTAGCGGTATCAGCAATTCTCTTAATTTCGGTGGGGTTACATTCGTCACCAAGGTACTGAAATTTTTGAAAAGCCCTTCTTGCTTTGGTTACTTGCGTTCTCAACAGACACAGAGCCTTAAATGCTGAATTATAAATTTCTAAGTCGAGTTCGCCATTCCAGCTTTTATCTGCTAGCCATGATTTGGCAGCACAAACTATCGCTTGTGGAATAGTGATCATTGAGTCTCGATCAACCCAAATTCCCTGATAATGTGGTTTATTTCCCAGAATTACTGTTGTTTCAACTAAAGAATCAATACTACTATCTAAGGTTTTTGTGAATAGGGTGATTTTAGCTATTTCTTTAGTCAAGCCCATGTGTAGGCTGCAAGCACCGATCGCATTCTCCACCATAGTGTTGCTAGAGGTATACATCCATTCCAGAAATTCGCCTTTATTCTCACCATGGCTAAAGCTGCAAGTCACTACAGCCATAATCACTGGACTGAGGGAGTCAAGAGACTGTACCTCTAGTTGATTGGTTAAGCAGACATCTGGAGTACTTATCTCACACTCTGCCTGATTAGCAATCCTGACAAACTTATCGTATACTGAACTATATTCTGCTTCGTAACTGATTGACTGGGATAAAATTTTAAATTCTAATTTTTCAACTCTCAGGTGGAGTTTTACTGGATATTGAGATATCTGCTCTTTGATTGCAATGCTCAAAAAAAGTCCGATCGCCTCTTGCTGGCTGAAGCTTGTCTTACCTCCAGCTTTTAATCTCATCCAGGTTCGTTTTAGCTTATCAGTTATTTCCAGGCTCAGTTTTAAGCCTAGCGTTGGATAAGATTTCTGTAGGTTCTCAATCAAATACCTGAGAAAGTCATTATCTTGATATTCAGAACAGCCCCCAAAAAATTTTTTACTAGCAATTGCTATCTTGTTGCTAGCGATCGCTAAAAACTCTTGGGTTGTAGGCAAAAAATCTTCAAACTCCAAAAATTCAAGCAATGCAACTACTTGAGCAACTTGAAAAAACCTTTCTCGGTCTACTCTAATAATATTAGTGTTCTCCGGCAAGAAACCAGCAGACACCAGTAATTCATCAGATCCACTCTTTCCCAATAGCTGCCGTAGTTCGTCAGGATTAGATTCTATTTCTTGTCTAGCTTTTTCACCCTCTATTTTAGATTTTTTCTTAGATATCTTACGGTTTTGAAGCTTATCGCACAGATCAATCAAACTATTACGGTCAATCGGCAACCTTTGTTTTTTTTCCCTATTTAAAAAATTAATCACTACTGGCCGGCTAACACCCATCCCTTCTGAGAGTTCCACCTGTGTTGCTTCCATTTTGTCTAGGAAGAAGTAGAGCATCTCCCTGAGTGCTTCTTGATCTCCAGCATTTTCTCTGTTCATGTCCTTGATTTAATCTGTTCTACATTGTAAACTATATTGACATTAAATAACAAGTTAATCTATTTTTTGTAACCTGTAATACTAAAAATTAACTTTTGCTGATTAAATAATTTACGTGTAATTCAATAAATCAGTTTTGAGCAAAATTAATTAAATTTTGTATTTAAATATACAAAATGTTTGTTTTGTGTGTGTTTATTATTGACAGTACATATTTCAATTACAGAAGGTGTAAATTATGCCCCCTCCAGCAGTTGAGAAAATTCTCAATTACTGCGAAACGAGGATAGCTGGGTTTGAACAAACAAAAAACACTGGACAGATAGAAATTCGATGCTGCCTGAATCAAGGCCAGTGCAGAATCGAGTGCCGCTGTGGAGATTTTCGAGATTTCCTAATTCCATTAGAAGACCTAGCCGTCTGGAGAACGACTCCGCTGTCTAGACAGCGGGAAGCTTTAGAAACGATAGAACAGGTTCTAGCAATACTCAATAGTGCATTGCATGAGACTTTTGTTCTACAGCAAGGTTACGCAATTATTGCGATATGGCATCGTGGACATGACAGGCGATACGGATTTTGGTTTTCACCATCCGTAGTCCACGGAATTAAACCTTGCTGATTTAAGAGGTGGTGACACAGCTACACCTCATGGATTTTTGAGAACAATCTCGTCTAGTGTGAGAGTGATTCCAAACAACTTAATCAATTTTTGTTAACAGATCATCGAACGATGGGAATAACCACGGCGGATGTTGCTGAAGCTTTAGCTTTGCACATCCGTTGTTTTGTTTATAGCAACGAGAGCAAATTAATTAATAGCTTGGAGAGCAAAAAATGCATCTATTGAACAAATCTTTGACCTATTTAGCTTTGCTAATTATTTTTGTAGCCGTACTAACTAACTTTGATGGCACTGTTAATGTCGAAGCTACATCTTCAGGTTTACAAGTACGAGTGAACAATGATTCTGCCAAGTGTCCAATTAAAAACCCTTCGCTTCACAACAAGAAGTATAAAAGGAAAGGTTATAGGTGAGTTATACCGTTTTACTAGAATTACAGACAAATCATTTGTATGAGATATTTCGTGAAAGTTCATATTGGAGTTTATAGCCATGACAAAAAATCACTATAGTCGTTTATTCAAGTTGACTACCAAATTCCTCAAATATTTCTTGCTATCACTATTTTGGTTTGCGATCGCTTACATTGTATCAATCAGTTTTGGAGCTTTGAATGTTTTCGCAGTGTTGTTATCCTTTGTAGGACATTGGTTTTATAAACTGGGAGTTATCCTGTTGTGCTTGATCACAATTACCATCATCTTAGAATCACTGCGTTAGGAGATGAGGGAGTGAGGGAGGCAGGGGAGAAATACCTCTTCCCAATTCCCTATTCCCCCTTCCTGTCCAAAATCGTCCCTTCTATATTCGCACCCTCTAAATTTGCACCACTTAAGTTAGTCTGGTGCAAATCTGCTTGTGTGAGATTTGCTTGAGTCAGATCAGCTACTGTTAAATCTGCTTTGCTTAAATCTGCTTTATCTAAATTTGCAGCTTGCAAATTTGCTTGTTGTAATTCCGCTTCGCTGAGGTTGGCTTTAATTAACTTAGCAACTGTCAAATTAGCCTGACTCAAATTTGCCCCATCTAAAACTGCCCCCTCTAAAATGGCTCCATCTAAGATTGCTCCACTTAAGCTACTGTTGCTAAGGTTTGCATTACTTAAATTAGCTCCATTTAGATCTGCCTCGATAAAACTAGTGTTAGCTAAGTTAGCATGGCTCAAATTGGCTCCATCCAAGATGGCCTTATCTAAAATTACACCGCTGAGATTAGATTCTCTTAAGTCTGCCTCACTCAGGTTCGCACCTGTAAAATCTCTTACACCTGCGGCATAATTTTTTAAGAGTTCGTCTGCTTTCATAATCTGTTTTCCTAATATCTGTTGCTTTGCCAAGAAGGATTTATTTGATGCAATCTAGGCTATACAAACAGGTAATAGTAATCTGCACAACTAATATGTGCTAGAACACATTTAGCTAATTTAGCTTTATTAAATTTCTTAAACTACTACCCAAAGATATTAATTAATTTCATACTTAAGAGGGTTATTCTTAGGACTTACGCATTAACAGAAAATTCCAAATGTGGATGAGTTAAAAAACTACAAATTACTTGTTGCACCCAACTGAAGCGCGTAGAGATTGGCATAGACGCCTTGCTGGTCAATAAGTTGTGCATGAGTGCCCTGTTCTACAATTTGCCCTTGTTGAATCACCAAGACTTGATCGGCTTGAGTAACGGTGCTGAGGCGGTGGGCAATTACAAAGCTAGTACGACCTTGCAACAAGCGGGCGATCGCAGTTTGCACAAGTGCCTCTGTACGGGTATCTATACTACTAGTAGCTTCATCGAGAATCAAAATTCGAGGATTGATTAAGACTGCACGGGCTATACTTACGAGTTGGCGCTGTCCTTGACTCAGAGGCGCACCTCGTTCTCCCAATTGAGTTGAGTAACCTTGTGGTAGCGAGGTGATTAATTCATGCACATTCGCCAATTGTGCAGCCGCTTCGATTTCGGCTTGCGTAGCTTGTGGACAACCAAAAGCAATATTTTCAGCGACAGTACCACTAAATAGAATGTTGTCTTGGAGAACAATGCCTATTTGACGGCGGAGACTGGCTTGAGTAACACTACGTATATCAATGCCATCAATTTTTACTGCACCGTCCGATACATCGTAGAAACGTAATATCAGGTTAATAATCGTACTTTTGCCGGAACCAGTCGGCCCTACTAACGCCATCATCTGTCCTGGATAGGCGTGTAAATTTACTCCTTTAAGCACCAATTGCTCTGGGTTATAGCCAAACTTGACATTCTCGAATGTCACCTCACCTTGGATAGGCGGCATTTCTGTGGCGTTAGGTGCGTCTTGGAGTTGCGAGGGTTCATCCAACAACATGAAAATTCTCTCTAATCCAGCAAAGGCAGATTGAGCTTGCGTATAAAACTGGCTGAGGATTTGAATAGGGCGGAAGAACTGCTGCACATAAAGTAAAAAAGACGTGACTACACCTACTGTTGCTGCTTTTGTGACAGCAAGATAGCCGCCATAGGCTAGTACACCCGCAGTTGCTAGTGTGTTGAGAAAATCAATCGATGGCAAAAAAGCAGCAGTAATGATCACAGCTTGGACATTGGCATCACGGTTGGCAGCGTTGAGAATGTCGAACTCTGCAATATTGGTTTGCACACGGTTAAATGCTTGTGCTTCTCGGACACTGCTAATATCTTCTTCTAGCTTGGCGGAAAGTTCTCCGATTGTCTGACGCGTAACGCGAAATCTCGCTCTTGCCCAACGTGCAAATAAGCTAGTGGTAAAAATCATCATTGGTACAACTAGGTTGCTTAACAAGCCGAGTTGTAAATTGATTGCGAGCATGGCGATGACAATGCCAATCAAACTAAAAATATTGCCTAGCATTTGGGCAATGGTCTGTCCAAATGCCTGATTTACAGTGCTGACATCATTCAACAGACGGCTCATCAAATCGCCTGCTTCGCTGCGGTCAAAAAAGCTCAGTGGTAGACTCTGAATTTTAATAAAAATATCTTGCCGCAACTGAGCCAGCAATCGTTGCATAATCCAACCGACCCGAATAATTTGACCCCGAATTGCCCAAACACCAATCCCATAGATCAGCGCTAATAGTGCTAATAGCCACAGCAAACCAGGCAAATTCTTTTTGGCAATCAGGTAATCAATTGACCAGCCAAGTAAGAATGGCCCAATTGCCAGGGTTGAAGCACCGATCAAAACTAATGTCAAGGCAATGGGAATTTCTTTACGGTAGGGTCGCAAGTACTGTATGAAGCGCTGTAAGGTCGAGAGTTGATTAGTTGCTTGCTCGGATACCCCAACCGGGCTTGTACCTCTCATTTCGACTCCTTTTGTTTGACTTGAGATTCCAAAATCACACCGTAGAGGGGGCTTGTTTGCATTAATTCGTCATGAGTGCCTTGAGCCACCAATTGTCCTTTATCCATGAGAAAAATACGATCAGCATTCTTGACAGTACTGATGCGTTGAGCCACAACAAAAGTTACACAAGCTTTTTGCTGCATGAACTCATCAAGTGCGGCTTGAATTTGAGCAGCTGTTTTGGCATCCACAGCAGAGGTACTGTCATCCAAGATGAGAATACTATAGTCTGTTAATAAGGTGCGGGCGATCGCGATCCGTTGCTTTTGTCCACCAGATAAACCTATGCCGCGTTCACCCACAATCGTTTCGTAGCCATCGGGTAAGTCAGTAATGAAATCATGAATTTGTGCAGTTTTTGCCACCTCAGTTACTTGTTCTATGGTGGCATTTGGTTTGGCATAGGCAATATTTTCGCGGATAGTGCCAGAGAACAGGGTGGTTTCTTGAAATACAATACCAATGTGCGCTCTGAGACTTTTAAGCGTAAAGTCCCTGACATCCCGCCCATCAATGCGAATTGCTCCCTTAGTGACATCATAAAAACGGGGAATCAAGTTCATAATTGTACTTTTCCCGGAACCTGTCATCCCTAAAATAGCGATTAGTTCCTTGGGCTTGGTTTCAAAGGAAACATTTTGCAGAGTTTCAGTCTTGGCTCCTGGATAGCGAAAGCAGACATTCTCAAACGTAATCCTACCACCACAGGTATCAAATGAGATGGAGTTGGGGCGATCGCAAATTTCCACTTCAGCATCCACCACTTCGTAAACTCGTGCAGCAGAGGCTGCGGCTTGGGCAATTGCCGGTGCTGCAAAACCAATCAGCAAAATTGGTTGGAAAACCAATACTAAATAGGAGTTAAATGCTACCAGTTCCCCAATAGAGAATCTGCCACCAATGACCTTGGCTCCGCCATAGCCAAAAACTGCTAGAGTCACCAAATTACTCAGCAAAAAGATCAACGGAAAGATATCACGGATGGCGCGAATCGTTTTCATATTAGCCATGACTAGAGCATCATTAGAGATCGTGTAACGCGACCTCTCGGCAGATTCCCGTACAAAAGCCTTGACAACTCGTATCCCCACTAAGTTTTCTTGCAATACAGCATTCAGGTCGCTCAATTGGTCTTGTATCTGGCGGAACAAGCGATCATTGCGACTCACAAATCGCGCCATTAACCAACCTGTTATAGGTACTGCCGTTAAGGTAATCAGCGCCAATTCCCAATTCATCACCAGTAAAATTACTGCCACACTTACCAATGTCACAACTGCACCGATGACTTGAATCAGGTTGGTACCAACAAATGTACGGATTTGCTCGATATCACTGGTGACGCGGGTTAGCAGTTGGGAAGTTTGTGATTGGTCGTGATAGCTGAAACTCAAATTTTGAATTTTGTGGAAAATTTTGTTACGTAGGTCGTAAGCAACTCCTTGAGAGGCAGTTTCCGCCAAATAACTCTGTCCAAAGTTAAACAGACCACGAGCGATCGCAGCAACTACCATCCATGCAGCGCTGTCAAGTACTATCTGCAAGTTCTGCTGAGCAATACCTCGATCAATTCCCCATCGAAATAGTTGGGGAGTAATTGCATTAGCAACTGTTAAGAGTAATAAACTACCCAAAGCTCCTAATGAGACCCATCGGTAATTGCTTAAACTTTGCAATACACGCTGGATTGCTCGCATTGAGGAATTTTCTGAAAGTTCTGGTTGTTGCACCAATGGTATCTACCCCTTCCATAATTTTTCCGTTGATTACCCAATCCCCCACTCCCTTATGGGTAGGTTTTTTAGATTTCGCGTTTTGGTTGACGCAAAGACGCGGAGACGGGGAGACGCGGAGAAAGATTTCGGAACGGAAAAATAGGCTTTTTCAGACTGAATATGAAAAACCTACCCTTGAAAGATCCCCTACTCCCCACTCCCCACTCCCCACTCCCTTTACTTTTTAAAGCTTTTGTCCTTTAAGGGTGCGGTAGTGCAAAAACAACTCGCTGCCTACCTGACGTGTTTCAATCAGTTCAAGATGAGGTGCTATCGCAGGAATAAAACCCTCTCCTTCCACAGGGCTAGGTGCGTGTTGACCTCCATAAATGATGGGCCAAATTGTCAACCACCAATCATCAATGCGTCCTGCTTGCAATAAAGCGGCCGTCAAAGAACCGCCTCCTAAAGCTACAACTTTGCGGATACCCCGCTCTGCCATGATGGTGTAAGCTCGATTCCAGTCTAAATCTGTGTCCCCCAACTCGATTAAGTCAGCCAGTTTGGATATAGTCGTCGCCTCAGCATTGCTTTCCACACCGGCCCTTGTCGTCAAGATCCACCGCTCAACATCTTGCTTGAAAAAAGATAGGGTTGATGGTATGTTGAGCGATCGCGAGACCACACAGCTTATTGGTTGGTCAGACTGGCCCCGAACTTGACGCCCTGCGAGCAGTTCAAGATCGTTAATTGTAAAAGTTCCTGACTCTGCCCGAATCGTCCCTGCTCCCACCAATACTAAATCTGCAAGAGAAACTTGATATTCTAAATGTGCATAGTCGATTGCGTCGAAATCACGAGGCGCTGTTGGGTCTTCTGGGCTAATTTTTCCATCAACTGTCATGGCAAGAACCACAGTTGTTTGGATGGTTGTCATGATTATTTCTCAGTATCACCTATTTGGCTTTCTTATTCTACCGAAACAGCCTCAGTAGGGGCAGGGTTGCAGAGTTCCAGTGTTGCTCTTTCCTTAATAATCAGTATCAAATTTTAACCCTTAGACCTCTTGCAAAAGTCGGATACTCGCCAGAAAATAAATTTTCTGGCTGA
>NZ_JCACKM010000167.1:0-14636 GCF_059505385.1 Desmonostoc vinosum | reverse complement strand
CATCTAAATTACATAATCAAATTAAATAAAACTCTTGTGGGGTGGGCATCTTGCCTGCCCTAATTATGCAAGTTATATGTGGAACAGCTTAGTCGGTTTCAACCGACTAGAGTTATCAGCCAAAAAATTTATTTTCTGGCGAGTATCCGACTTTTGCAAGAGGTCTAATGAAGAGTGCTGAGTAGTTAAAACACTACTTACGTATCTGTTTATTCTCGTACCGAGAGTGATTGCGACAGGCGTAAATTTCTACATCGATAAAGCTGATAAGGAACACCTATACGATAGTGCTGTGAGGGATCTATAGTGCAAATATTTTCTTTAGATAGCTTTACTTGCTGTGGATAATCTCGCTGTTTTATTCCAGGGGCAACTACCCATAAATTTAACCGAGATATTTCTTGTAATGGCAATTGAGGAAGCTTGTGCCAAACATCGGATAAATCAGATGATTGCTTAATAAAAGCAAAATTGTCTGAGTTGACGGCTGAATACAAAACTGTCTGTCTATTGTGTTCTAATGCCAAGGCAAAACTTAAACCTAAAGCCACATCTTGATAATTTCTATATCCTACTACCAACATCAGTGGTGTACTAGGCTCTAAATTCATTTTTTGAGCCACTTGTTCGGGCTGAAAAGGTTTTTGAAAAACTAAGTTAGAAACTACAAAAATACAACTGATAACTCCTACTAATAAAATTATGTATTTAAAAATTTTTCTTCTATCCAAGCTGGCAGCTATCAGGGTACATAAGCTTGGATAATAAACAAAGTGATATCGAGGAATCGCAGTAATATCTTTGCCTGATAAGTAAGCGATCGCCAAATATTGTAATAATATAAAACTGATAAAAACTAACAGCGTTAATATTGCTAAATTATGAGTATTTCTTAGCCACAGTAGCCTCAAGCCTTGGAAAAATTGCCATCCTATTAAAATGGCAAAAACTACCATCGCCAAACCACAAATAATCGCAATTATTAGGGGCTGCTTTTCCACAGGTAGAGCAATCACCATCAATACCCAATTAATCAGAGTTTGATATAACGGTGCAATAAAATTGGCAGCAGGCAACCAATCAGTTTCAGAACGCTGAATATGACTAAATATCGTTAGTAACCAGGGAATAAAGCTAATTAAAATCGTACTGATTGAGATTATTAAAGCTAGCCAAATTTGGCGTTGCATTGAAATGTTCACCTGACCCCAATACATCAATACAAGTATTGTAAGAATTTCCGCGCTCAAAGCCAGAGCAAAAAAGTAGTGAACATAAAGACCGATAATATTAATAATTACCCAGAGCAGCCAAACCCAAAATCGCAACTGCGATCGCTCAAATATATCCCGCTGAATTTGCATTAGTCCTAATAATGCCAAAGTTATAAAAAACATAGGCATGGTATAGTGACGAGCTTCTTGGGAAAGGTAAACAGCAAAAGGAGAAACAGCCATCAATGCTGCTGCTAAAATTCCAGATGTTGTGGAAAAAGCAATACAATTAACACCGTAAATGGCAGTGATCGCACCAACACCAAATAAAGCTGGTAGCGATCGCAGTTTCTCTACCCACTCTGTTCCCAAGGGACTTATAAATCCTAACCAACTGTACATCCCACAAAAAAACAGCGGTGGGTGCGTAGACTGAGTAGCAATATTTTTGGCTATTTGAGAGCAACTCACCCCAGATTGATAAGTAAAAATCTCCTGTACTTGGTTAAGAGGAAACACCATATCTAAAGGCAAGTCATTGTAATTTTTACCTAAACTAAAAATGGCAGTAATTATCTCATCCATCCACAAAGGTTTTAAGTCTAAATGCCAAAAACGCAACATAGCACCAAGCGCGATCGCTCCAGCTAAACTCAGATAATGTAGAGAAAGTCTGCGAATTTTCATATTTAGCTATTAAATAATTCGTAATTCGTAATGACGCGACGCTCCTGTGTCGCTCTAAGCGAAGCTATGCCGCAGGCTTTACGCTGACGCTCGTACCGACGCTCGATGACTCGCTAACGCTACCGCTTCGCTAACGCTATCGAGGACTCGCTAACGTAATTCGTAATTCGTAATTCGTAAATAAAATTACTGTAGGATGTGTTAGGCACATATATCAATATGGTTTGTAACGAAAAATTTTTGCAACCTGTTTCATCTCTGCGAGAAAAAATTGTCGAAATCCGCGATGGCTTGCGCCCTGGACAACAACAGATGGCTGACTGGCAATCGGGGCCACTGGCCGTTTCCGCTGTTCCTGGGGCGGGTAAATCTACAGGAATGGCGGCAGCAGCAGCGATCGCGATCGCCCGTCAGTATGAATTTGTTGGCGAGTCACGCCCATCCTCTCGCCGTCAGTTGGTTGTTGTTACCTTCACCCGTTCCGCTGTTGCCAACATTAAAACAAAAATCCGCAAATATTTACGCGATGATTTATCATTACCACAGACAGGCTTTGCTGTCTACACTTTGCATGGCTTAGCATTAAACATTGCTAGTCGTCATCCTGATTTATCAGGGTTGCAGTTAGAAAGTGTCACATTAATTACACCAACTCAAAGCCACCGTTTTATCCGCACTGCGGTGGAACAATGGATTGCTAACAATCCTAGACTTTATGCTCATTTGCTAGAAGGGCAGCAATTTGACGGAGAAGAAACAGAAAGATTGCGCCGTCAGTCAGTATTGCGGACAGAAGTATTACCAGATTTGGCAAATACAGTCATTCACGAAGCCAAAAGTTCTGGGATATCGCCACAAAAGTTACGTGAGTGGAGTGAAGAAACCACCGATAAATACGCAATTTTGAACATAGCCGCTGGCTTGTATGAGCAATATCAAAACTTAATGCGATCGCGCGATTTTATCGACTACGATGACATGATTTTAGCTGCACTGCGCGTTTTAGACAACGGTAGCGCCCGTCGCATCGAGCAAAACCAAGTTTTCGCAGTCTTTGAAGACGAAGCCCAGGATTCTAGTCCACTTCAGACGCAGTTGCTAGAAATTTTGGCGAGTAGTGAGGGGGATGAGGAAGGCAGGGGAGGCAGAGAGAGAGATAACCAATACCCAGTCCTGTCGCCCGTCAACCTCATCCGAGTTGGCGACCCCAATCAAGCAATTAACTCTACTTTTACCCCAGCTGATCCGATTTATTTTCGACAATTTTGTCAAGATTGCGATCGCGTTCAACGATTGGCAACAATGGATCAAGCTGGTCGTAGTACTAGAATTATTATCGAAGCTGCTAACTTTGCTCTGCAATGGATTAATAGTCAGTGGTTAGTTGTTAGCGGCCAGTTGTCAGCTGCAACTAAAAACCCACAAGAGCCAACTGATGACCAACAAATGCCGTTTCGCGACCAAACAATTCTCCCTGTGAATGCTGGCGATCCTCAAAAGGATGCTAATCCCCAGCCAGTAGGACAAGGACTAGAACTGTATACTCCTCGTGATATTTATCACACAGTTGAATTAATGTCACAGAGAGTAATTGAGTTGTTTGCTCAAGACCCAAGCAATATTCGGGCAGCGGTTTTAGTGCGAGAAAACCGTCAGGGAAGATGGCTCAGCGAGGCACTCACACCAATATGTAATGAGCATAAAATTACACTCTATGATGTAGGAGAACGCGATCGCCGTTCCCATGTACCCCAGGAAATTTTAGCATTGCTGCAATTTTGCGATCGCCCCCATTCCCCTGATTATCTCAAAGCGGCGCTAGATGCGTTAGTGGAACGTCAATTAATTCCCACCCAAGACCTCAATGCCCTTGCAAGTCTTCCAGAAGAATTTTTATACCCTGGCCCTTTGTCTCTACCCCAGCCAGAGGCAGTACAAAAAGCTGCGCGTTTGTGTCGTAGTTTACTCCGCGCTCGCTTAGAATTGCCCATCTATCAGCTTATCTCTTTCCTCGCTTTGACATTGAATTATGACCAAGCAGAATTGGCAACAGCTGATAAGCTTGCAGAACGAGTCAACCAGCAATTAGCTGGCAATAGTTCCATGGGGTCGATGTTGTCAGCTTTGAGTGAAATTGTCAGTTCTGAACGATTTGAGCCAGTGGAAACAGAAGATTTGGAAGCGCGTTACACCCGTGCTGGGCAACTGACGATTATTACTATGCATAAAGCTAAAGGATTAGATTGGGATTATGTTTTTATTCCTTTTTTACACGAAAACTTGATTCCTGGTAAATTTTGGGTTCCTCCCCAAAGTCAGTTTTTAGGCGACTTTACTTTATCAGAAGTTGCTCGTGCCCAAATTCGTGCTGCTCTCCACAAGAAGTCTTGTATACCTGATGTCACACAAGCGTGGGAACAAGCAAAACATCTCAAAATTGCTGAGGAATATCGTTTACTTTACGTCGCTATGACAAGGGCAAAGCGACTGTTGTGGATGTCTGCATCCCAGAAAGCTCCCTTTACTTGGAGTAAACCAGAGAATTTACAAGACCAAGCCCCTTGTGCAGTTTTTCCAGCTTTAAAGCGTCAGTTTCCCAAATGTGTAATGAGTTTAGCAGCGATCAGATAGTTTTAGTTAATTTTTATGTATATTTACTAAATATTTAAGTTTTAGTGTCACAAATATGGCACGAATTTGCTGTGATCAATTTAGTTTAAATTTAAATTAAATTTACTTTAATTAATTGCTGGTTTATACTTGCGTATTACTTAGGTTTCATGTTATTTAGTAAATAGATAGCAAAAAAATGCAAATATGATGCCGTTTTCTAATCCAAGTGTGGAATCAAAAAAGTAAATGCAAACAAAAGCAAGTAATTGTTTATACAATGCTTATTTTGTTGTGCCTCACTTTTTGTACTACAAGTTTTATATTTTTTAATCACTGTTAGTACAAATAAAAAGTTCCTAATTTAGCGCTCATGCACTTGGAAAAGTGATGCAGCTCTATTAGATGATGTTTTTGATTAAAACCTTGGTTTATATCGACAAGACACAGAACATGCGATTACGTTAACTTTTGCTGAGTTTTATGATTTTGTTCTTGTCTGCAAATCGAGTTGAACAAACCATTAGAAAATAATTTTTGAAGAATGATTAAAACAGCAAAGACATTAGCCAAAGAGCTTTTACCACCTGTTGTATTTCGGTTGGTTAAATCTTTTAACAACTCTCAAATTGTTAGTGACAAAGTTCGTAACACTCAAGTAGCTAATGAAGAAGAGGGTTCTGAGCGTACCGCTGATTATTACGATCAACGGTGTCTTGAGCTTGATAGCTGGCATATTCACTACTCAAAGACTCAATACTACCCTATGTGGTCAGTTATAGCAGACCGTCTACAACACGCAGATATAAAATCTTTGCTTGAGATTGGATGCGGGGCTGGACAATTAGCTGCGTTGCTTTACGATAAAGGTATTAATCAATATCTTGGTTTTGACTTTAGTCCTAACTTCGTTGCTACCGCAAAAAAAGCTTGCCCTGAATTAAATTTTGTTGTAGCTGATGCTTTTGAAACTGATATATTTTACACTCATGATTATGATTCAGTAATTTCTACTGAATTTTTAGAACATGTTGAACGTGACCTTGAAGTAATTGAAAAGATCCGCAAGGGTACACGCTTTTATGGAAGCGTACCGAATTTTATGATGAAATCTCATGTACGTTACTTTAAAAACGTACAAGAAGTTTCTGACAGATATGCTAAATACTTTGATTCATTTCTAGTCGATACATTTTTGAGTACTAGAAATCAATCAACAGTGTATTATCTTTTTGAAGGTATAAAACGTTAATAAATATAAAAAACAAGATCCCTAACTTGTTTGGAATGTTGGGGATCTATTGCTTTCAATCCGCCTCTACAGATAAATCTTGACGCACTCCCCGGTTTAAAGGGCACGGGTATTCTGGGTTCAAACAGCGATTGCAAGCTTTGCTCGTCTTACAAAAACAGGGAGTAGGGAGTGGGGAGTAGGGATACAAAAACATTAAAAACATTTAACTACTGGCGTGCCAAGCCTTAAATATTGCGATAAATTTTCTTGTGTGTGGGCCAAAAAGCCCGCATCGGACGAGCAACACGCTCATCCTACAAGAATTTGCTCAGGTTTAAAAACTCTGAGTTTCCCGCATACCGCGAGGTCTTATGAAATTTATCATCAAGATATCTTCTTCAATCAACAGCGTTAGCAAGTTACCTACAAGCATTATCTTGATCCTTGTGTTGACAAGCTTGCTATCTTATGGATTGGGATTGGTGAGCAATAATTTTGCTATGGCTATTCCCAACGCAGAACAAATACAATTGTCTCAACGCGATCGCACAAATAAGCTACCAAGAGCCATTGCTAAAAAAGTGTTAAGCGATGCTTCTAAGCGTTCTGGGGTGAGAATTGCAAATTTAAGAATTACGCAAATCACACCCAAGACTTTTGGTAATCCGTGTATTTTTCAGTTTGGAGAAGTTTGTACAAAAGAATATAGACCTATCCAAGGTTGGGAAGTAATTATCAAGGTGAAAGAGCAATCCTGGACTTATCATGTCAATAAACCCGGCTCACAAATTCTTTTAGACCCCAAAGTTGATGTATCTTCCAATACACAACTGCCAAAAGCGATCGCTGATGCTGTGTTGAGCGATGCTTCTCGGCGTTCTGAAGTAGCAGTTGCCAATTTAAAGGTTACTCAAGCCACACCAAAAACCTTTAGCAATCCCTGTAGATTCAACTTTGGTGATATCTGCACCCAAGAGTATAATCCCGTCGAAGGATGGGAAGTGATTGTTAAAGTTAAAGACCAATCCTGGACTTACCATGTCAATAAATCCGGCTCACAAGTCGTGTTAGACCCCAAAATCAGCGTGTAAAATATTTTCTTTCCCCATGCCTCTTTACAACCAATTGCCAATCAAAACGTAGGCAGACCAAAAGCTGGGTGCAGTGTAATTAGGGTGTTTTAATAGTTCTAGCTGAGCAAGGCGGAGGGCTTCGGCTTTGGTGATTTTGTTGTTCTTGAGTTCTCGGTAGAAGGTACTGACAAACAGCGCTGTGGATTGATCGTCAATTTGCCATAAGGAGGCTAAAGTGCTGCGTGCCCCAGCTCTAACGGCCGCCCCGGCTAAACCTAGTGCTGCGCGGTTGTCCCCTGCTGCTGTTTGGCAGGCACTTAAAAACAGTAGTTCGACTCTGGTTTGATTTTGACTACGCAGAAGTGTGTCGAAATCTTTGACATTAATCGGGCCATCATTGGCCAAAATAAAGGTTTTCTCAGCGCGGGAACTAAACTGACCATGGGTTGCCAAATGCACTACATTATATGCAGCATTACTAACCTTACTCTCTAATGCATTTTTGGTAAACTGCTGGTCTAGTAAACTTGTAGTTGGTACTCCGGCATCAGCAATACTGTTGAATTCTGATTTGATGGCGTTCAAAGGCGCAAAGTCAGGGAAATTTGCTGGTGGTTGAGTTAGCCCTGCGGTTAATGCTCTGAGCTTTTGTTTGACCAGTGGCTTGGGATCGAGGAGTTGCAAACCGACGCTGAGGGCGATCGCATATTTTTCGACTAAGTATTTCTGACCATCGTAAAGCACAGCCATCGGTATATTACGTAACTGCCCGTCTAAGACAAATACTAGAGTATTCACTCCACTTGTCTGTAATTCTGACTCAATTGGTTTGAGTAGCCAGTTATAAACTTGTTGCGATTGGGTTTCGATGGCTTGAATCGCTGCGGGGTTAACAAGATTTTTCCGTAGTTGTGTGAGAATTTTATCTGTTTGGGCTTGGGGAATTTTGGTACTGTAGTGTCGCAGTGGTTGCTTGGGAATTCTGACAATTACCTGGAGTTCTTCAGGAAGAATAATGGGATAGAGAATAGCGGCGGTGGGATTATCTTGATCTACCACTTGATCGAGTGCTACTTTTTGACCTTGTAAACAAGCTTCCCGAAAGAAGTTATCTAACTCTGCTAGTTGCAGGGCTTCAATTTGCTGGCGTGCTTTTTCTAATGTTTTTTCATCCGGGTTGCCTCCTTGAGATTGCAGCAGTAATTCTACTGACTCTCGATAGACGGGTTCTACACTATCGCGGAAATTGAACTGTACATCCTGATTAACTGTTACTAGGTCACTGCGGAGAAAACGGAGAGTTTCGACAGCAGCATCATAGGAGGCGATCGCTCCTTTATAATCTTTTTGGGCTTTGAGTAATCTGCCTAACTGCCACTCCAATGTATAAGTAATGTCTGGTGCATTACTAGACTGTGCTAAAAGTAATCCCTGCTGTGTGAGGGCTTGCGCCTGTGACCATTGTTTGGTTTCTTCGTACAAATTGCCTAAACTCTTAAGAGCATAGGCTTCTGCTCGCTTATCGCCTAAATTATGGGATTGCTGAACAGCGGTGGCTAGTAACAGTGCTGAGTCTTGAGTACTGGGGAGCCATTCGCCTGCGGGAGTCTCTGCCGTTGAGCGAACTGGGGTTGTTGAGTATTGAATACTAAATGTTGTGTACTGATTGCTAAAACTTTGAAGTTTTTTCAGGCTTTGTGCTAAGTTAATCCGGGCGTAGATGCTGGCACGGCTGGGTGGGAGTTGGTCGAGTTGGGATTTGAGGGATGGTAAGATGGCCTGGGCTGCTGGTAATTTTTGATCTTCGATGAGTAGGCTGAGTAAGTTGAGTTGTGCTTGAACTTTTGTTAAGGAAGAAGGAGATACTTCTTGTGTTTGTTGATAGTATTTAACAGCATCGGCTTTTTGTTGTTGTGTACGGGCATTATTTCCCAAGCTAAAGAAACTCGCCCCAACATTGGCAGGCGATCGCAAACGTTGAGCAATCAATAAACTGTCCTTGAGGATTGCTTGCGACTTATCCAAATCGCCTAGTACTTGAAGTGCGTCACCAAGCGATCGTAATCCCACTGTTTTTTCTATGGAATCTGGTTGAGATTTGAGGATTTCATTTGCTTTGTTTAACTTTTCGAGCGCCCGACGGTAAAATCCTTGAGTTCGCCATGCTTGAGCTTGATTAATTAGCGACCTAACCACACCGATTTTATTTTCTGCTTGCTGATAAATTTTTTCTGTCTGCTGCCAAGTTGCTAAAGCTGTTTCTGCTTGTCCCATTGCCAATTGCAGACGTCCTTGAATGTCCAAGGATTGGGCCAATACTTGCAAGTTTTTCTCACCCTTGAGCAAATTTAAGCTCTCTGTAATTGCTTGCTGCGCCTCAGTCCATGCACCAAGTTGTTGATAAGCCAGGGAAAGATTACTCAAGCTTACTGCTAGTTTCAGATTATCTCTCTGTTGTCTATATTCCCGGACAGCCTGTTGCAAAACTTGTACAGCCTGAGTGTAATTGCTAGCATCATAAAAAATTTTACCTTGCTGTAATGCAGATCCAACAGCAGAGACAGTGGGAGTATTGGGATTAATTGCGATCGCAACTCTTGCTAACATCGGTAAGCTGAGAATGCATAGTAAAGCTATTAAGAAATACAAAGGTAAACGTATTTGCCTTTTAACTTTTATAGAATTCGTTTTATTAAACCAAATATTCATGTGGGATTGGGGACTGGGGACTGGGGATTGGGGACTGGGGACTGGGGATTGGGGACTGGGGACTGGGGATTGGGGATTGGGGACTGGGGAATTGTCATTTGTCATTTGTTATTAATTATTCTCCGCGTCCCCGCGTCCCCGCGTCCCCGCGTCTTCCTCATCCCCCTCACTCCCCACTTCTTAAACAGCCACTCATGGGAAAATCCCGCAACGAATGCACAGAGCTAGTTGTGAGTGCTTGGGCAACTAAGGTAATGTTACCATTTGCATCTATTACCCATCCCTGAGCTTCCACAATCTTATTGGTTGGGGATGCAACTAACTCTTGAGGTTGGATGTATTCTTTTTTGCTATTTTGTTGTGGTGAATTTTCGGGCAGTTTAATCCAGTCTACTAATACATCGTCAGCTAATAATAGCTCTGTGGGATTGGCTGGTATGCCTCCACGCCCTGTGTAGACGAAAGAACTGCTTTGTTGTGGGGCGCAACTCTGGGTAATTTGCTGGGACGCATCAATTAAATTGGTAGATAGTTGAACTAAGCCACGACTGGGATCGACATTGGGTGTGTTAATTGTGACTACGCCATTGAACCCGAACTGAGAACTGGCAGTAATATCGCTTTGGGGGGTATTAAACTTTTGGGGTTGCAGTCCAAAGATATTTCTAGCAGTGATATCAATCCTGCCGCCGTTACCTGTGTAAGCATTGGCGGTGATATCGTTATTTTCGGAGGGTACGCTGACGATAAAGGGGGCATTGATCGTAATAGTACCGCCATTGCCGCCTGCTAAAGCTGTGCCGGCTGAGGTGGAAATCTGACTGTTGCGCCGCAGTAATAATAATTCGCTGAGGTTCAGTGTGATGTTGCCGCCATCGACTGAGGCAGTTTGACCGATTAATTTGCCTTGATTATCCAGCTTGAGCGATCGCGCTGTTACTTCCAAATTACCAGCTTGTCCAGAAACTTGACTACTCACTGTGACTTCGGCTCCATTTTGGATAGTGAAGCGATCGCTGGTAATATTCAAATTACCTGCTCTGCCAGTACCTTCAGTTCTACTGAACAACACACTGGGAATAAGAGTATCACCGATGCGTCCACTACCTGTTACCTCTACAGATTTGCTAGCGTTAATATTCAAAGTTCCGCCAGGGCCTTCACCAAATGAACCTGACCTCACCTCACCACCATCTTGAATCAATAATCGGCTGACGTTGATATTTGCAATTGCTGCTTGACCTAAACCAAAGTTATCAGCTGTGATTCTGGCTCCCTTTTCCACAGTCAGCAGTCCAGTATTAATATTTAAACTACCAACATTACGAGTTGCTCCAGGCTGAGCAGAAACAAAAATACCACTACGATAATTATCTACAACTGAAGCGGTAGCGAATGGTGAAACCCCACTCAAGCGAATGAACTCTGTAGCATTGATTATCAAATTCCCACCATTGCCGCCATATCTGGCAGCGGTAGATATTTGTGCCCCATCTGCGACAGTCAAGCGTTGAGTTGCAATGGTGATAGTTCCCGCATCGCCGGGGTTTTCTATGGCTTCTCTACCAACTTGGGCAAAAAGTCCACTAGGAGTTTCACCATTTGGGGTTTCTCCAATTAGTTGTATGGAGTCTGAAGCCTTTACTAGCACATTCCCGGCTCGACCTGCACCAAAAGTAGAAGCTTCTATACCTGCCCCATCTTTGAGTAAAAGCCGTCTAGTTTCAATGGTGATGTTACCACCATCGCCCGTTACACTTTCACACTCTACGGGAAATCGACAAACTTGAGAACCAATAAAACTAGGAGAACCATCTGATGTTGTGCCTTCTAGTTCAACAGTGTCGCCATTGACGAAAATATCCCCAGCTTCTGCTGTACCTTGAGTTACGGTGGCAATATTGGAGCCGTTACTCACTTTCACCGACTCAGTGGCATTAATAATAAAATTACCACTGTTTTTTGAGCCAAAGGCGATCGCAAAAACTAACGAATTGTCAGCAAGAGTGATGTTTCTTGCTTGCAATTGCACAACACCGCCACCATCATCACTGGCATCGACTAAAGAACCACCAAAGATATCGATATCTCCCAAATTTTGAGCGCCTGCGTAGTCCAGAGCATAGCCTGTGTCAACTTCACTCAGTTTGACAAAACCATCAGTAACACTACCTAACTCAACTCTACCGCCTGGTACCGTTAAATTACCACTTTGTAAAGATACATCACCACCCACTAATGCTAGAGTTGCACCACTTTGCACCATTAGCCCCGCAGGCTGTCCAATAATATTGACTGTGCCATCACTACCTTGAGATTGATTGATAATTTTTCCCGAATTATTACTAAATTGCAATCCCAAAGGTACACTGACTGTTAATAATGGAGCAGTTCCGCTACCATCTGCATTAAAGTCTGTGTGATCAGCAAACTTGACGCTGTTTGCTGTACTTGCTAGAAATGAACCTCCAATATTCAAACTAGCATTAGGGCCAAAAACTATACCGCTGGGGTTGATAAAAAATAGATTTGCAGTACTCCCAGGTGTAGTTCTAATCATACCATCTATATTAGAAGGGCTGCCACCTGTTACCCGCGTGATGATATTTCTCACTGCCAAACCATGGTCAAAAAAAGCAGTATTTCCTGTTGTTTCACCAGTTAAAACCGAAAAAGAAAACTCTCGAAAACTGTGAAATAAATTATTGCCCTTGAGAGTACCACCCTCAATTATCTTCACTTGATCAGATGTTCTCACCGTAGAGTTATTCGGAAGTGTCGCATCTGGAATAATTTCCGCTATTGTTGGATGACAAACTAACAACCAACACAAACTACTTCCGCACCATTGCCAAAATTGCAGGGTTAAACAATTTGTATGCACCCTAAATTACCTTATGATTAAAAATTTACGTAGCTGGAAATCCCTTTTTTACCAAAAAACCTAAAAAAGCTAACAAAAACAATAAACCCGTTGTAGTTGTTGGCTCGGAAACTTGCTGAGAAACAGTAAAAGAGCCAACACTGCCGACATAAACACTGGTTTCTACATCATTAAAATTTTCAGAATATATCGCTATGACATCGTTTGGTGTAATTCGACTAAACTCAGATAAATCATTAATCAGATTAGAGTTATTTTTGGCAACCAATAAAATTAAAGTAGGAATAGAGTTTCCTGACAATGTGACATCAGCCCTGATGGGGCTATCAAAAACAAATTCAGGTAAGAATCTATCTGTATTGAGTGAATTTAGGTTAAGGTCAAGTATGGTAGTATTACCATTTGTATCAGGCGTTAAAGTGGTAATCTTTAAATTTCCCGACGGACAAACTATACTCCCACAAAACGAAGAGTTAGTATTAAACGCTCCAAAGAAAAAATTTAAATTATCAATAGCATTTAAATACTCACCTGGAAATGGATTTGCAGCCAAAGTATCTATATTAAAATTAAATCCTGTAATTATAGGTGCTGTAGAACTTCTCCCAGAACCTTTGATAATTCCACTTGTTCTGCCAAAATTAGTAAATGTTATAGCTTGAGCAGATTCTGGAAATAAATAAGCCGCAATAATTACCGCAACTATCGTTTTAGCCCACTTAAAGTTAATTAAATTCATCTTCTTGGTGTGATTATAAAAAGGATTTTTTAATAGTTTTCATCATCAAGAATACATGAGTTGTAATAAATACTTAAATTTATTACATTTTTTTAAATTTTTGTTGTATTACATTGTTAAATATCTAAATAAAAATATTTCACTCTTGTGCTAGTGTGATGGTAGTTGAATGATATTTAGTAGCGATCGCAGTATCAAGTTTAAGTGGATGAGCGATCGCTAAGCTAAATCAAAAGCAATAGCTTATGAGTTTCTAGTTTTAGACATAGAAATTCATAATAAACCCTCCAATTCAGCATATTTCCGTAAGCGTGGCAGACACTGGCGTTGATAAAAGCTGCTTAAGGTGGGAATTCCTAGCCCAAATTCCTCTGATAATTCTTTCCAGCTAACTTCTGGGGGTAGGCGTTTTAGGATTAGCACTTGACAATTCACATCGGGACGCCCTTTAATGTGAGTTCCGCGCAATTCTCCATCTGAGTCTTGATTAACCCATATTTCCAAGTTTTCCAGAATGGGGGGTGCTTGGGGGCTAGCTGGGAGATTGTCAACGGGATCAATCACGTCAGTTTCACCCGACGATGTAGACTGGCGAATCCTCAGAGAAACCGTTGTCGCTTGTTCTCGGTTTTGGTTGAGGTAAAAGTCTTGTAACCTGCGTTTTAAGTAAGCATTCAGCCAGGTAATGACACTACCATAAGTGGGATCGTAAGTTTGACCGGTCAAACCTTCACAAACATTACGACAGAAATACAACCAAGTTTGTTGGAGTGCGTCTTGATAGTAGGGAGTACTTTCCCTCCATAGTCTGTTGGAAGTCAAGCGAATGATTTGCGTGAGCAGCTTTTGACGCTGAGGGCTACCAGGTGGGTGTCCACAGGCTTTTGTGACTAAGCAACGTAGCTGTTCATCGAATTCAACAACCATAGCAATCTTGGCGCTCAAAGCAAGAATATCTTAGTATTGCGTATAAGAATGTACTAGAAAATTACCCTTTGTCGTGATACTACATCTTTTTTTACTTTTTCGCTCACAAAAATTCCAATGACGCATCCTCTAACAGTTGCTAGTTTTTGGGCCGTAGTACTGAATATTTAAAAAAACAATACAGTCCGAGAAATCCTTAGTGTACCGAGAAATTATTCGTGCTGACTCACCCTACATCGCGCTTTTAGTTACTTACGTCGCGCTTTTGGTTACTTGCGTCGCGCTTTTGGTTACTTAGGTCACGCTTTTGGTTACTTGCATCACGCTTTTGTTTACTTGCATCACGATTTTGCTGTGAATGATAGCTCATAACGTATAAAGTTGTAAATGTAACAATAATCTATCGTGTAAATACGATTTCTTTAACCTAATGTTTAAGACAATTGCCAAAAACAGCTAAAAATATTGTTATAAAAAATATATTTCTTGGCGGATTTTGCTGAGGTGACGTACCCGACGCTGACTCTTCGAGTACAGCGCGGGCTTCTCAATGACTCTT
>NZ_JCACKM010000166.1:0-14667 GCF_059505385.1 Desmonostoc vinosum | reverse complement strand
AGCACCACCAAATAGTTGGTCATTACCATCATCACCAAACAGTTGGTCATTACCAGCACCAGCAATTAGTTGATCGCTACCTTCATTTCCTAAAAGTTGATCATTACCAATACCACCATAAATCAAGTCATCACCTGCTAATCCCGATAAGATATCGTTCCCATCACCACCAAAAATAAGTATAGGTTTCGACTTTATCAGTAGCGATGCTAGGGCGAACGCATCTAAATTATACTTGCTTACCACTGAGGTTAAGAATTGATCGATTTAAGTGGTATTTTAACCATCTTACCTGAAGATTGACAGTCCTACCAATGTACTGAACCACACCTTGAGAGTCGATTGCGAAATAAATGCAAGGCTGGCTAGGTAACTGCGATCGCTCGTTAAGAGCAACAGAGGGTAGAGTCAAAGGATTAATGGTCTGAGGATTAATCATCTTCGCTTTTTTCCTGTGCTGGAAACCACTCTAGTATCTCTCCTGGTTGAATCTTGTAAGTTTCACAAAGAGCTTCCAAAATCTTGGAGGAGGGGATGTAAGTAGGATCTTTCAGGTGAGCAACAGTATTCTGATTCGGTGTTTGATGCAGTGCGTTCGCTAAAACAATTCGCAATTCGCAATGACGCTCGCGGACTCGCTAACGCAATTCGCAATTGAAATAACTGCGAATGGCTTTGTTGATGAATACTTGCAATATCAACCATTGGAACAACTGACTACTGAGGAACTACAGCAGTTGCTCTTTGCTGAGGTGGCTGACTGTGAGCAGTTGCTAGATATTCCCTTTGAACAGCTAACTACCCAAGACTGGGAACGGTTACTGGAGTACGAGTCAGTAGCAGTGTAGAAAGGCAGGCAAGGAGGCAAGGAGGTAAGGAAAGAAGATGAGCGCGCTCGCAGTTCTCTGTTTTGGTGACTTTGCCTAACTTATATTCTTGCTTGCAATATTATAGAAATCAGAATTTTTTACTTTTATACTTAAAATAATAATTGTATATTTAAAAACAACTATTCTTTTGTTGATGGTTGTTAACTTGACTATCAACGGGCAACCATTAAAACATATCTATGCTTCCGTCAGTATTTAAAACCTGTATTCCAAGAGAAGAAATTTTAGCAGGAGAACTATCACCCGAATTATTTGCTGCCAAGTTGCGACTGGTTGTAGAAGGGAAAGCACCTCAAGTCTACCAAGACCCTACAGCCTTTTTCGCTAATACCTTTGCCACTGATGGTTTGAAAACATTAATTGCTGAAGTGTTCGGACGTTTGGTAGGTGCTGCTGTTGGCTCCCCCATTATCCGATTAGAAACTAGTTTTGGTGGTGGAAAGACCCATGATGAAATTGCTTTATGGCATATCGCTAAAAATGGTAGAGAAATTTCTGGGCTAGAGCGTTTTGTTAACAACCTAAATTTCATTCCAGACCGACCAATTCAAGCAGCAGCGATCGCCTGTCAAGACCTTGACCCAGTTAACGGCGTTTATCATGCGGATACTGGCGTTACCACTTACACCCTTTGGGGAGAAATTGCTTATCAAATTGGGGGTGTGGCAGGTTATAGCTTGCTTAAAGGTTCTGACGAACAGCGAGTCAGTCCAGGTACAGTGGTTTTAGAAAGGATAATCCAAGGGCAACCCACAGTCATTATCATCGACGAAATTGCCTCATACCTGAGAAAAGCCAAGGCTACTCTAGTTGGTAACAGCAACTTAGCTGGACAGGTAGTTGCTTTTTTATTCGCCCTCATGGATTTAGCAGCATCTTGTAATAATTTAGTATTTGTTTACACACTGGCTTCCTCTACTGACAGTTTTGGCGAAGAAACCACCGAAATCCGGGAAACCATTTCCGCTACCGCTAGGCAAGAGCGGATCATTAAACCCAGCACTGATATTGAAATTTACAATATAGTTAAACAGAGGATGTTCAGCAGCATTGAAGCTAACGCTGCCAATAATGCTTCAAAAGAATATTTACAAACTTATAAAGCTAGTCGAATTAATTTACCAGATGGTTGCAAAGATGCACGCTATGCCGACAGTATTGAGCAGAGTTATCCCTTCCACCCAGAATTATTTAATCTGCTGACTAAAAAGATTGCCTCCATCCCAAACTTCCAACGCACCAGAGGAGCTTTGCGGTTATTTGCTAGAGTTATACGTTATCTGTGGGACGATACTACTGCATGGATACCGCTAATTCATTCTCACCACATTCCTGTTGGTATTGAAGAAGAAATCACCAGCGATTTAACAGCCCGTTTGGAACGTCCTTTGATGCGGATTACGATCCAAGCAGACATTTACAACAAAGATGGTAGAGAAGCACACGCTCAGTTACAAGATGCTGAATGGAAAGCTGCTGGTAAACCTCCCTTTTCAACCTGGGTAGCTCGGACTATTTTTTTGCATTCCATCACTCAAGGTATATCTGCGGGGATTCGTCGCGCCGAATTAAATTTATCTTTGTTGACACCAGGGCTAGAAATTGGTTTTGTTGATACTGCCTTAGAAAGGTTGAGTGAAGTTGCTTGGTACTTGGAAAATGATCCAATGACAACTCTGGCTCGTTTCAAGGAAGAACCATCAATCAATAAAATTATTGCTGAAGAAAAAGCTCAAGTTGGAATTACCGAAGCGAAGGATGATTTACGAAGTCGCCGCGATGCCATTTTTGCTAATAGACTACTGACGTTAGTTATTGCACCGGAATTACCAGCAGATGTGGATGACGTGTCCGATAGTATTGCCCTGTGTTTAATTGACTTTAACGAGGCGACTATTTCTGTAACTACCGAAGGGCCACCGCCAATGGTGGAGAAAATTTTTAATGAAACAGGTGAGTCGGGTAAATTCCGTACTTTTAGAAATCGTTTGTTATTTTTAGTTGCTAACAGGCAAGAATTAGAACGAGCAATTGACAATGCTAGGGAATTTCGGGCTATTCAAAATATTCTAAATTCTCCCAATCGCTTGCAAGATTTATCAGAAAATCAGCAAAAACAACTCAAAGATAAAAAAGGTTCTCTTGATTTAGGGGTAAGAGTATCTTTAACAAATGCCTACCGCCATTTATTTTACCCTGCTAATGACCCAGTAAAAGCTCCCAAGGGTTTGATGCACTATACCCTTCCCGCCCAAGATTCTAGCGATGTGAAGGGTAAAAATAATCAACAAGATGTCATCTTAAAAGCACTGAAAGATTGTCAGAAAATTCGTGCTGATGACGCACCATCCTACGCCCCTGCTTATATTTTGCAGAAGGTATGGCTGTCTGGGTTAAACCATTGGACAACTAAAGCATTAAAAGAAGCTTTCGCCAAAGACCTGAGTTTAAATATATTTGTCGATGCCGAAATCTCAAAGCTCCGAGATACCATCCGCCAAGGGTTGCAGACTGGTAACTGGGATATGAAAGTAGGAGAAAAGCTGTTTATTAAAACCGATGACGGTAAAATTACTCTACCCGACTCCATAGAATTTTCTGAACGGATGGAACTCTATCGCCGGGGAATTCTCGAACCACCAAAACCGCGAGAAATTGAACTGAATGCTCAAGTCTTGTCGAGTACAGAATCGTTAAAACCTGTGCGGATACGGTGGAAAGCATCGGGGGCTTTGACGATTAAGCTGTATCAGGATGGGAATTTGGTTGCAGGGGAGTTTCGCCCTAGTGATGAGTACGAAACAGCGATCGCTAAAACCACAACTTTCAAAATTGTAGCTGACTACGGTAATGGCGAAGTAGAGGAGAGGGAAACCCCAGCAAGCATCTTAACCTACGGTACTGGTACACCCCGCACACCTAACGGTAGCGAAAAAATTGGCGATGACTGGAATGATTTATCTCTGTTTAAAGCTAAACCAGAAGAATTTGACTTGGAGGGAACACTCGATAGGGTGTTTAATGAATTAAGCGATCGCATCCAAGATAATCAAGTTCAGGGTATCCAGTCGTTGGAAATCTCCGTTGGGCAAGTAATGGACTACCGCAAGTTGATGACGGCTTTCCCTATGTTGATCAAGCTAAAAGTGCAAATCGACCAAACGGCAACTATTACTGTTAATGAACAGTTTATCCGGTTAGAGTATCAAGGGCCAGTCAAAGGATTTCAGAGTTTTCAGGGGGCTGTTAACACTTTGCTAAGTAGCCCGGATGTAAAAGCTGACGTGTCGCTGAAGCTAGTATTTGAATTTTCATCTCCAGTGCAACCAAACGGCGCAGAAATCAGTAATATCAAAGGTGCCCTTAATCGTAACCCGGTTGACAGGCTGAATTTGACGGCGAAAGTAACTTACTGAGATGCAAGAGTTTCAATTGCGAGTGGTTCCTACAGACAACAATAACTTTGCCCTGGAGTTGTATCAATGTGCTTATAAAAAAGCCGGTGAAAAAAAGCGTCCTTCTGCCAAAAGAATTGGGCGTTTAAAGGGCAATGCTTTAATTCAGGTGAAACAGGCAATTTATGATTCTTTGAAGGCGAATAATTATGACCCCAAAACCCTAAGTCACAATCGCCAAACTCCTTATGTTTTGAATGAGGAATCAGGGATAAATCTGGCATTATTGTTTCAGACTTTGCAACCGCTTTCTAAAATAGAACGCATTGCGAATATTGCCCAAGGGATTAGAGCCATGAGTTATGAGGAATCGCACTACTGGTTTGCCAAGATTAGCAATGGTAAACGGAATCAGGCTTTGAAAGCGATTCGGGTATTATTGGGTGATTAGTTGATAGTTAACAGTGAACAGTTAACAGTTAACAAATAAAGTTAAACCACATCTATTTTAATAACCATAGTTTAAAAAGTAGTGGGAGCATCTTGCTCCCTACGGGCAGTAGCAGGTAGTGGGAGCATCTTGCTCCCTTACAGGCAACACGCGGTTAGCCCCCTGCTGGTATTAGCTCCCTGTGGGGTAGTAGCGGGCAAGATGCCCGCACTACTCCAGGATTGAAAATGGACGAGGTTTATAACTATAAATCAGGAGGTAAAATATATGAAAATTGACGTGCGTGGTGCTGTTCTAGCTGCTAAAAAATATTTTGAAGATATCCAGGATATGATAGGGAATTCTATCAGTGATATCTTGCTTGAAGAAGTAGAATTGTCAGAGAATAAAAGGTTTTGGTATGTAACTTTAGGTTTTAGTCGCCCTGTAGCTAAGACTGAAAGAACACTTATTCCTGAAGCTATTTCTTTAGCTACTAAATATGAGCGTGAGTATAAAATATTTACCGTAGATGCCGAAACGGGGGAAGTAAAATCGATGAAAATTCGTGAGGTATGAAAGCTACTTCAGGCAAACAAGGTAAACTTATAGAAACTTTTGAAGAGGTTTAAAAAGAGACGGTAATTTCATCTATAAAAATGACATATAAAACGCAATTACCACAATTAGAAAAGCCAAAAAGTAGATATTTTATTACATTTGTAACTTGGGAAAGATTAGAACTCACACCAGAAGCTAGACAAGTTGTATTAGATGCTTGTAAGTTTTTTCATGAACAAAGATATGAGCTTTTCGCAGTTGTAATAATGCCAGATCACGTACATATTCTGATTCAACCCTTTCCAAAATCTGAAACAGAATATTGGTCAATCGGGAGTATTATGCATAGTGTAAAAAGTTATAGTTCCAAACAAATTCCGAAAGCAATGTTACATATTGGGAAAGTTTGGCAAGATGGTAGATACGACGAAATGATTAGAACCGAAGAAGAGTTCAATAATAAATGGGAATATATTCGACAAAATCCCGTAAAAGCAGGTTTATCAATTACCCCTGAAGAATATCCCTTTTTGTGGGAAACATTTTGATAATATCCTGTAGTGCGAGCATCTTGCTCGCTTTTATCCATTATGCGAGCAAGATGCTCGCACTACAAAATAAATCTGGCAAATCGGGATGCACCGATATGAAAACCCCGCATTCATCTGAAAAATCGCGTGGAGATTAAAAAACCCATGTTTGATGGGTAGAGGCGGGTAGTGGGAGCATCTTGCTTCCTGCTGGTAGCGGGCAAGATGCCCGCACTACAATATACATGAAATGCAATTTTCAATCTCCTACAATCCCTGATGGATAAACCAACCCCCAAACGCCCTGCTGTATTTATTGAAAAAATGATGCCTGTGCAGGTATTAAACGAGCAAGTTAATTTTGAACATGGGGGAAATCCATTTAAAGGATTACATCGCTGGTATTCGCGGAAGCCTTTATCTTTTAGTCGCGCCAGTGTGTTGGCTTCTTTATTACCAGCAGATATCACAATGCAAGAGTTTGAATATTTGCTGGGGTTAGTACCGGGAAAGGAGGTAAAGCTATATAAAACACCGCCTAATTCTGTGCAAATTAAGAAGGTGCAGGATTATTGTACTCAGGTTTGGGGAACTCGCACACCGACTGTGTTAGATGCGTTTGCAGGTGGTGGAAGTATCCCGTTTGAAGCGGCGAGATATGGGTTAAATGTGCTGGCTTCTGATTTAAATCCTGTGGCGGTGGTGACGATGAAGGCGGCGATGGAATATCCGCTAAAGTTTGGCCCAGATTTGCAGCAGGATATTGATAAATGGGTGAAGTGGGTAGGGGATGAGGCTGAGAAAAGGTTAGCTGAGTTTTTCCCTTCTTTACCTGGGGAAACTGTACAAAATTATTTATGGGCGCATACGGTTGTTTGTCCAAGTTGTGAGTCGGTTGTTCCGTTAAGTCCTAATTGGTGGTTAAGTCGCACTAGTAATTATGGAGGAAAAGGACAAGCGAGGAAAATTACGAGTGATTGGTATGCAGTGAAGCCAATTCCTAATCCTGAAAATAAGCGGGTTGATTTTGAATTGGTTAAGGGTAGGAAGGGGAAGGGAACGACGATTATTTATAATGATAATTCCGTTCCCGTAGTGCGAGCGTCTCGCTCGCGTTTGGTATCGAGTAATGGCGAAAATACATCAGATAATATCAACGAAATTTTAAACAATAACGAGATTTTAAATAATAGCGAGCAAGATGCTCGCACTACAAATATTGAACATGAATATGACCCCGATACAACAACTACCATTAGCCGAGGTGTAGGTAAATGTCCTAATTGTGGGAGTGTAATTGAAGATGATGTTATTAAATCTCAAGCACAAGCTGAAGGTTTAGGACATCAATTATATGCAGTGGCTTATAAAAAAGCGAAAGGAAGTTTAGAGTTTAGGACAGTTCAAGATATTGATATAGAAGGAGTTGAACTAGCAGTATCTACATTAGAAAAGAATCGTAGTAACCCAGATAACTTTATTCCTGATATTCCTATTCCTTATAGTAATCGAGTTTACGAAAGAGACTGTGTTGATAAATTAGGCTTGATTAATTGGGAAAGATTTTTCAACCCCCGTCAACTTTTAACCCTAATTACCTATGTAAAAATTATCAGTGAAGCAAAAACACTAATTCAATCTGAGTATGAATGGGAAAAAGCAGAAGCTATTTCAACTTATTTAGCTTTGGTATTAGATAGATGTGTTGATGAAAACTGTAGATTAGGACGTTGGAATCCTCCAAGAGCTGGTTCCGAAGGTGCTTCATCCCAACATGCACTCAATTTAATGTGGAATTATCCAGAAAAAAATGGTGCTAGTGAATTATGGTGTTGGTGCGCTGATGTCTTTGCTTCTGAATATGAAAAATTATGTGCATTATTCGGAACAAAACCAGGTTCAACAGGTATCCCAGGACTTGAACAACATAATCCAAAATCAATTAAAATTGACTCAGCATCAGCCGATAACTTAACTCATATCCCCGATGACTCTGTAGATGCAGTTATCACAGATCCACCTTATTATTCCACAATTCAATACGCCGAACTCTCAGACTTTTTCTACGTTTGGCTAAAACGTACCCTCGGCGATATCTTCCCCGAATTATTCTACCTAGAACTCACCGACAAAGACCGCGAAGCCGTTGCCAACCCTTCCCGCTTCCGCAATATGGGAGTATCCCCAGAAATTCTCGCCAACCAAGATTATGAAGCAAAAATGGCGATGGCGTTCGCTGAATACCACCGCGTCCTCCGCGACGACGGCGTAATGACAGTACAATTCAACCACAAAGACTCCGGCGCGTGGGATGTGTTAGCCAAATCCCTCATTGATGCTGGTTTTGAGATTACCGCATCTTGGGCAGTCAGCACCGAAAACCCGCAAAACTTGCACCAAGCACAGAAAAACGCCGTATCCAGCACCGTGCTTTTAGTATGCCGCAAACGCGACCCTAATGCCGAACAAGCTTGGTGGGATGACGTGCGAATTGACGTGCGAAATATCGTCTTTGAAAAAGCGCCAGAACTCGAAAAATGCTTAACAGCAGATTCCCGTCCTGCTGCTGATAGAGTAGCAGATCCGCAACGCCGCATTAAACCCCCTGGTATTAACTTGTGCTTGAGTGCTTTCGGTTCTGCTTTGAGTGTGTTTACCAAATATAGTTCCATTCTCGACAGCGCCGGGAATCAAGTTGAACCCAAAGCAGCATTTGAAGAAGTACGCCAAGCAGTAGTCGAATACCGACTACAAAAGCTATTAGAAGGTAAAGACTTCAACGGTATCGACCCTTTAACCCAATGGTACATCTTGGCATGGGATACCTTTGAAGCGCGAGAATTCCCCTTCGATGAAGCTAGACAACTCGCCTTAGCAGTCGGTGGTTTTGATGTCTCCGATTTAGTCAAAAAACACAAACTACTCGATTCTGGAAGCGGTTACTGTAAATTACTCACCCCGCAACAACGCTTGAAAAAACGCGCCTTCTCCGTCACCGATACTGAATTTTCTGCTAGATATTTAGTTGATGGACTCCACGCCATTATCGCCCTTTACCAAGAAGAAGAAAATACAGAACCAGTCCGCAGATTTCTCAAAAATACTGGCTTAGTTAGCAACGATTTATTTATGCGGACATTTGAAGTAGCGTTGAAAGTAATTCCCCGCATTGGTGATGAAAAGAAACGCCTGACTGAAGAAAAAGCGTTGTTAGATTTGTGGTTGGCTATGGATGAAATCAAAGCGAAAGTGTCTTACGTGCAACCTGAGCTACCATTTAATGAAGGTGGACAATTGAACTTATTCTGATAATTATTTTTGATTTTAATTGTAGTGCGGGCATCTTGCCCGCGTCTGTGTTATGTATAATATGTTTCGCGCGTTTTTAATACACCAGGGAGCAAGATGCTCCCACTACCTAATATTTTCTAAGAATAGCAAATTTCCCAATATTTCTACTTAACCTAGCAACTGCAACTAATCGATTAGAGTTTTTCTAATGAAAGTTTTCCATAAATCATTCAACAGTACGCTCCACTGCACCACCAAAACTTACAGCAACATCATAACCAATCCGTATAGTAAACAATCTAGCATTAGGGTTTTTCTGTTTTAACTTTAACGCTGTCTCTACACCAGTTGGATCAATCCCATATTCACCAGTTTCGGCATCAATCACAATCATCTTACCGATATTGTCACCAGACTCGACATTTTGACGAATACCGTTTTCATAAAACTGTTTAGCTCTTAGGGCTACTTCTTCTACACTCCAGAAAATTGATTGCATCACAATTACACCTATTTTTACTTCTTAAAGCATTGTAGTATTTAGTAGTATTTATTTGATAAAATTTGATGTAGGCGTTAGCCTGTAGTGACAGTATTCTGTCTTCGCTTAAAAGTTATGTATAACTACAATCCTTTAGAATGCCTACCTTCATCGGCAGAATTACCAGATTCAGATGATACCCCTGTGGATAACGAACTACAAATATTAATTCCCAACTTATTGTTAGCCATCTTAGCCGCTATTTGGCAAAACCGCGATGACTGGTTTTTCGGCATTAACATGGGAGTTTACTATACACCCAATAAAGGAGCCATAGTCCCGGATGGATTCCTGAGTTTGGGTGTTGAACGTTTTGTGGGAGAAAATGGACGTTCTAGTTATGTTTTGTGGGAAGAAGAGGGTATTCCACCAATTTTAGCTTTAGAAGTTGTTTCTCAAACTTACAATGGCGAATATGAACAGAAAAAAATTGATTATGCACAATTAGGCATTTTGTATTATGTTATTTATGCACCAACACGGTTACGTCGTAAGCGTCAACGTTTAGAAGTTTATCGCTTAATTAATGGTGAATACATTTTACAACCAGGGGATAAAATTTGGATGCCCGAAATTGGTTTAGGTATTGGACGGGAACAGGGTACTTATCAAGGACGAACAAGAGAATGGCTGTTTTGGTATGACGAAAATGGTAACAGATACCAAACCCCAGAAGAACAATTGCAAAATTTATTAGCCAGATTACAACAGCAAGGAATTGACCCAAATACACTTTAATTTTGTTGACAGTTGACAGTTGATGGTTGACGGTTGTTAAGATTATATTGGGTGAAAAAAGTTGTATTTACATTGAGCTACTACACAAATTAAAAGCTTATGACAGCAAGCAATATTAGGCAGCAAATTTTAGAGCATATTGAAACGTTACCCCCAGAACAGGTAAAAACTCTCCTGTTAACATGGCTGACTAGTTCATCAGGGGATTTAGAAGATTTTGAGCAGTTACTGACAAATCAAGCTACTCAAACCATAGAAGAATCATTTGAGTACGGTCAGATAGACGCAGCATTAAATTTTCAACCTCTTACTGAAGCCCAAATGGTTCAGCAGAGTCAATCCGCTCTCGAAGCTTACCGTAGCACAGGTTCAGGAGTGGCGCATGACCGTGTGCGCGAATGGGCTGATAGTTTAGGAACTGATACTGAACGCCCATGTCCCAGATAGTTTGGACGCAAAGTGCAATTGACGACTTAAATCGTCATTACGATTTTATCAAACTTAATAATCCTGATGCAGCAGCACGGGCAGTACAAGCAATTGTCTCTTCAGGCGGAAGTTTACAGCAGAATCCTCGTCGAGGTGCGATTGTAGATGAAATAGCAGGATTACGAAAACTTTTAGTATCTTTTGGTAAATACGGTTTTATAATTCACTACGTTATTCTTGAGGATGATGTTGTTATTTTACGTGTCTATCACGGGCGAGAAAATCGACCTGTTTAGTATTAATTTTCAAAGCATATAAATAACCGCATGATATGCCAAAAATTTTACGTGAATATCCCTGGAAAATTAGTTACACCAGCAACACCCACAACACCATCACTGATTTCTACATTCCTGCTTTAGAGTGTGCCATTCAATATGACCGGAAAGCAGGTTTTTTTAGTAGTGCTATTTTAAGTAAAGTTGCACGCGGTTTAGGTGCAATGCTGCATAATAAAGGGCGAATGCGGTTAATCATGGGTTGTCAGTTTAGCCCCCAAGATTTACAAGCAATTCAACAGGGATACGAACTGCGAGACGCATTACTATCTCGTCTAGACGCAGACTTAAAACCACCAGAAAGTTTTGCCCAACTCAAACACTTAGAAATTCTCAGTTGGTTAATTCAAAACCAGTATCTCGATATTAAAATTGCTATTCCTCTCAAAGAAAATGGACTACCTGAAGATAGTACACAGCAACTAGACCCACAGCATATATTTCATGAAAAAGTTGGCATTTTTACTGATAGCAAGGGCGAGAAATTAGCATTTAACGGTTCTAATAACGAATCTATCGGTGGCTGGGAGAGGAATGTAGAATCCTTTCACGTTTATTGTTCTTGGGAGGGAGGAAGGGAACTAGATAGAGTTGAAGAAGAAGTAGCGAGATTTGAGCAACTTTGGTATGACGTATCGCCTAACGTGCGAGTCTTTGAAGTTCCAGAGGCGGTACAGAAAAAGCTGTTACGTTACGCAAAATCTACTAAACCTGATTGGAATGCTCAAATAGAATTTGACTCTAGACCTCTAACAAAAATAGAATTAACTGAATCAGAACCAGAAGCACAACCGGAATTAAAATCAGACCCTTCAGCTATTTCTACAGAAGTAAGAGAACAAGAACGGTTGGCATTTACTCAACTTGCCAATATTCATGAACATCCCGGCTGCTTGGACTTTTGCTTAAAATCAATTCCCATTCACCCCTGGCCACACCAAATAAAAATACTGCGTCGCGTTGCTCAAAATTTTCCCCAAAGTTTTCTCATCGCTGACGAAGTTGGTTTAGGAAAGACTATTGAAACTGGTTTAATTCTGCGTTATCTGCTGTTGTCCAAAAAAGTGAAGCGGGTACTGATTTTAGCACCTGCTAGCGTTCAACCCCAATGGCAAGAAGAACTACGGGAAAAATTTAATCTGCATTTTTGGAGTTACGTATCTACAGAATTTAAAGACCCCTACAAGCGGACTATCCCCGCAGCAGCTAATCCCTGGAATACTCAAGATTTAATCCTGGCTTCTTCTCATTTGGTGCGAAGAACTGACAGAATGCACCAGCTACTATCAGCAGAACCTTGGGATTTAGTAATCTTAGACGAAGCACACCATGCACGCCGCAAAAGTCCCCAAGACCGCAAGGAAACACCCAATCGCTTGTTACAGTTAATGACACAGTTGAAGGAGAAGACTAAATCCCTGATTCTTCTTTCAGCAACTCCCATGCAAATTGATGCCATAGAAGTTTTTGATTTGTTAAACCTGCTGGGATTGCAGGGGCATTGGAGTTATGGCGATAACTTCTGCGATTATTTCGCCTCGCTACAAGGTGCTGTAAAGCCGGAAATAATTAATTTTTGGCAAGTCATGTCTAGTGACTACTTTGGGCGCGGCGGACAACCTTGTTCTAGATTAGAACAGTTTTTGACCAAGAGTGATCGCATTCTGGCTTATAAAATGCAGGATACTTGGCAACGGGGAAAGAAAATCTCCAATCACAAACAATTATTGGCAGACGAAGACTTTATCGATACCTCACGCCAATACTTGACAGTGAACACGCCTCTAAAAGACTTGATGTTCCGCCACACCCGCGACACTCTCCGACAATACTATCAGAGGGGACTGTTAGAGCGGGATATTCCTACTAGAGTTGTGCAGGATAATGCTATTACGCTGGAACCCCAACGGGAAGTACCGCTTTATATAGCTGTCAGCGACTATGTACGTCACTTTTACCGACTGGCACAAATAGATCAGCGTTCTTGTTTGGGTTTTTTGATGACCCTTTACCGCAAACGTTTGACCAGTTCATTTTATGCGATTAAGTCATCTCTGCAACGCCGTTTGGATTATCTGTTAACTCAACAGGGAAGCGTTTTAAGTGACGACGATTTAGTGGATGTGGATAATGAGGATGATGCAGTGATTGCTGGGCTGGAATCTTTCTTTGAACCAGTAGACCCCCAGGAAATTCAATATCTTGAAGAATTACTACGCCAATTTGAAAACACTGGGGAAGATAGCAAACTTTCTCGCTTTATTCAGATTTTACGCCAAGAATTAACTGACCGAGAAAGTGCGATCGTTTTCACCCAGTACACTGACACGATGGACTATCTACGGGATACATTGAAGGAGTTGTACGGTAGCCAAGTAGCTTGTTACTCAGGTCGTGGCGGTGAACTGTACCAGAATGGGGAGTGGTGTCTAGTTCCCAAGGAAGAAATTAAACGCCGATTTCGCCAAGATGAAATCAAAATTCTCCTTTGTACTGAGTCTGCTTCTGAAGGTTTGAACTTACAAAATTGCGGGGTGTTGATTAACTATGATATGCCCTGGAATCCTATGCGAGTCGAACAGCGCATTGGCAGAATTGACCGCATTGGACAAAGGTATTCTACTGTGTGAATCCACAATTTTTACTATGATGGCACTGTAGAAGCGAAGGTTTATAAAAAATTGCGCGATCGCATCAATGCTTTTGCAACAGTTGTTGGCAATCTCCAACCAATTCTAGCCCAAGTTCCTACGTTTATTGAACAAGCAGCTATGAGTGCAGATCCAGAAGAAGAAGATGTTTTAATGTCTGAATTTGATTCTATATTAAATACCCCACCGTCGCGTCTAGCTATTGAGGAAATGGTAGTAATGGATTTGGATGCTGATCTAGCAGAAATTCAAAAACCAGTTACTCCTGCTCCCTTTACACCAGAAACTATTGAGCAGTTATTCACATCCTCAGCAATTTTAAAAGCCAATGGTGTGCAGTTTGAGAGCAGGAGTGAGGGAACTTGGCAACTGAGTTATAAAAGGCAGAATTACACGGTCACTTTTTACCCTAATGTTTTTGATGAAATGCCTTCCCTACGATTAATGAGTTTTGGCGATCCCCTGTTTGAAAAATTACTGCTTGCAACTGGTTTTAAAGCTACAGAGCAAGTTTAAATCATTTACTTAAAAATGCGAATATAAAGATATAACAAAAGACGACCGCCTTAGCCTGACAAACTTCCGCGATCGCCTTTTTTTCCAAATACATGGAGATTTAAATAATGACACATCCCAAATACACACAGCAAGCCCTCCCCCGTCTCAAAACAATCGCTGCTTCACTCGGCGTAACACCCACCGGGGACAAAAGAGCGGCTGACACTTGGATAAATGCAATCATCACTCACCAGTCAGCCCAGACTCAGAAAGTCGCTGATGAACAAGCCCTCGCCCAAGCCGAATTCAATGGGTACATTACGGGTGAACGAAAAAAGGTGTGGGGGGAGCGTAGTTAGCATATAACATACGCTA
>NZ_JCACKM010000165.1:0-14704 GCF_059505385.1 Desmonostoc vinosum | reverse complement strand
TGGGGACTGGGGATTGGGGACTGGGGACTGGGGATTGGGGACTGGGGATTGGGGATTGGGGACTGGGGACTGGGGACTGGGGACACGGAGAAAATTTCTCCCTCATCCCCTGGTTGGTGAGTTTCGGCTACGTAGTAATCGAGCGAAGCCGAGATTCAACTACTGCGGAGTCGAACCACATCTCCCTCGTCTTCTCTTAAGGCTCTACCCAACGCCCATCTGCTTTAATGAGGTTAATTAATTCCTCTACGCCTTTGTCTTCTGTGACTTTTTTAATTTCTTCTCTGCCACGATATAAGGAAATGTAACCAGGAGTTTTACCTACATAGCCATAGTCAGCGTCGGCCATTTCTCCAGGCCCATTGACAATGCAACCCATGACGGCAATATCTAACCCTGTGAGGTGCTTGGTTGCTTCCCGAACTTTATGTAATACTTCCTCTAAATTAAATAGAGTGCGTCCGCAGGAAGGGCAGGCTACGTACTCTACCATTGTTTTCCGCAATCCCAAAGCTTGGAGAATGCTGTAACAAACTGGAATTTCTTTTTCTGGTGGTTCTGTGAGTGACACTCGAATTGTGTCGCCAATGCCATCAGCGAGTAATGTGGCAATACCTGCTGTTGATTTGATGCGTCCATATTCACCATCACCTGCTTCTGTCACGCCTAAGTGCAGAGGATAGTCCATACCCAACTCATCCATGCGCTTAGCTATGAGGCGATAAGCGGCTACCATCACCGGAACCCGTGAGGCTTTCATGGATATCACTATATTACGGAAATCTAAAGATTCACAGATGCGAATAAATTCGATGGCAGATTCTACCATTCCTTCTGGGGTGTCGCCATAGGTAAATAGCATCCTTTCGGCAAGAGAACCATGGTTTACACCGATTCGCATTGCTTTATCTTGATCTCGTAGAGATATCACCAGAGGTTCTAAAGTTTCCCGGATTTTTTCGCCAATGTCGTCAAATTCGGCTTTGGTGTATTCAATTCTATGAGAGTTCGGCTTTTCAAATACATATAGTCCTGGATTTATCCGTACTTTTTCTATGTGTTTGGATACTTCCAAGGCAATTTTCATCCCATTATGATGCACGTCAGCAACAATGGGTACATCTCGGTAAGTTTTGATTAATTTTTGTTTAATTTCTGCCAATGCTTTCGCGTGAGCCATGCTTGGTACTGTGACGCGGACAATTTCACAACCAATTTCATGTAACCGACGAATAGCCGCTACAGAACCATCGATATCAAGAGTGTCTTCGTTAATCATCGACTGCACAACAACGGGATAGCCACCGCCAATGGTGACATCTCCTATTTTGACGGGACGAGTTTTACGCCGCTTGATTGTTGTGTCAAATATAGGTTGGCTGGATGTGGTATTTGGATTTGTAGGATTCGGCAGAGTTTGCATAACCTGTAATGGCAAAACTTTTGTAACTAAAATATCTGATTGATAAACTATCTGTCTCCCAGATTGCCACAGGTGGTGCGTTTTTAAACAATTTAAAGGCTTTTTTAACTGAGGAGCGATCGCCCCCTCAGTATTGAGTAATAAATATTACTTTTTAAGATATCTCTAGAGGCGATCGCTCACATATCCGCTAAATTAGACTTATCAGCAAATTGTTTAACCTCATGCTGGAAAAAACATCCACATTCCAAAAAGCTATAGAGGCAGTAGAAGAACTCGATCCAGAAGCTCAGGCTATGCTTGTGGATATTATTCAAAAGCGCCTCAAACAACAAAGATGAGATGAGTTATTAACCCTTTTATGTCACTCTCGGAAAGTAATAATCAAAGCAAGATTCTGAAACTTTCATCCAATCTAGCTTTGAGCCTTTATTTTCTAACAGTAACTAAAATTTATAACCAAAAGCTTAAAACTAAAGCTCCAAAAGGCTTTCAGCGATAGGCTTCTCCCAAACTGACAAAACAGGGTTAAAGACAGTTGCAGAAGCTCGTGCAGCTTATGCTAGAGGAGAAGTACGTAGTGGAACCGTTGCTGATTTAATGGCAAAGTTGGATGATTGATGCAACTATGGGCTTGTTCCATCGACTACAACAACCGTCTTTTATTTGAGTTTGTTCCTCATCCCGATTCTGGAGAACTGGTGATTTCCTTGTTAACCTTGGGTTCTCATAATGATGTTTACTAAGGTAAGCCCTCCACTAAAAAAATTTGGGTTTTGAAGTTATCGATGATATTACAGAATAAAAGTAACTGTAATTATGAACACCCAATCTCTAACTCAACTCCCTATCCCCTCACATTTTAACCCCGAAAAAGTCGGTAAAGTGTGGCGAGTACCTTACCAGCAACGTGCAACTGAAGCCGAAGCATGGACAAGACAACACAAAATTCCGCCAGCATCTTTAGACAAAACTCGTATTTGCCTACTTTTAATTGATGTCCAAAATACCTTTTGCATTCCCGAATTTGAATTATTTGTGGGTGGCAAATCAGGAACAGGAGCAGTAGATGATAATCAGCGACTGTGTGAATTTATTTATCGAAATCTAGGAGTAATTACAACAATTGTTCCTACGCTAGATAGCCATACAGCAATGCAAATATTCCATCCCATTTTTTGGGTAAATGCTGTAGGTGAACATCCCAGCCCAGCTGCTACTAGTATTACACCATCAGATATTGAACAAGGTATCTGGAAAGTCAACCCCGCAGTTGCTAATAGTATTACTAACGGAGACTACGAACTATTAGAAAAACATGCCTACCATTATGTCAAACAACTCAGTCAAGACGGTAAATATCCCCTGACGGTTTGGCCTTATCACTCGATGTTAGGCGGTATCGGACATGCTTTAGTTTCAGCAGTAGAAGAAGCGATATTTTTTCATTGCATTGCTCGCCAGAGTCAAACGCAATTTGAAATCAAAGGTGATCATCCTTTAACTGAAAATTACTCTGTTTTACGTCCAGAAGTTTTAGAAAGTTTTGATCAAAGTGCTTTAGGAAAAAAGAATACTCGCTTGATTAAACAACTTTTAGAATGGGATGTTGTAATTATTGCGGGGCAAGCTAAAAGCCATTGTGTTGCCTGGACAATTGAAGATTTATTAATAGAAATTAAACAGGTAGATGCTACCCTTGCTAAAAAAATCTATCTACTAGAGGATTGCACTTCTCCTGTTGTCGTTTCGGATGTTGTGGACTATACAGAACAGGCGGATGCTGCGTTTAATAGGTTTGCGGAGGCAGGAATGCACATCGTTAGATCTACTGAGTCTCTAGCATCTTTTTTGTAACGCAGAGAAATTCTCTATTTTTCTTTGTGTTTCTAAATAAATCTTCATTTTTTTAGGTATCTTTTGGGATCTTCCGCTACCCAACCCAGAGATGAGCTAGAACGCATTTCAAAATGGAGATGGGGTTGTCTGGAAGTCGGTTGTCCACTTGTGCCTACAGTTCCGATTACGTCTCCTTGTTTAACTTGCTGGCCGACAGTAACTTTGATACTGTCAAGTTGGGCATAACGACTTTGGAGTCCGCCACTGTGATTAATCACCACCAATTTGCCGTAAGAGCCTTGTTCTTTAGCGAAGGCTACGATTCCCGGCGCTAATGCTTCTACAGAAGTTCCCACTGGGGCTAATAAATCAACACCGCTATGGAAGAAAACTTCACCTGTCGCCGGATTAATTTGCCAACCATAGGGTAATCCCACAGTTGTGACTGTTGGTAAAGGATATCCAGCTAAAGAGACACGGCTATTCGACCTAACATTATCAAGCACAGCAGATTGAGTTGTGGGGCGATTAGACGACAAATTTACCCCTGGAACAAACACGACTCTGGGGTCTTTTTGGCAACCATTCACCTCAAATAGTGCGTCAGCACGAACTCTATACTTTGCCGCTACTTGTCGCCAAGTTTGACCGCGAGGGACTTCGACAACAATACCGTTGTAAGGAGGAATTTGAAGTACACTGCCAACAGCAACCGTACCATTCTGTAAAGTCGGATTCATCCCAATGATGGTTGCGGGAATAAGATTGTATCGTTGAGCTATGCTTTCTAAAGTTTCGCCACGCACAACCTTGTGGCGCTGGAAGCGAGATAGAGCGGAAGTTGGGCAACTCCCAACAACAGCATTAGCGCTGTGTGAGTTTGGGAGTGTGGATAATACTAGTCCCAAGTTGCTGACTAAGCTACAAAGAAAAAGTTGACGATAGGGAAATTTCATGTATGTACGTCAAGAGCGCTTTAACTTTAAATTTTAGATTGGGGAATTGGGAATGGGGAATTGGGAATTGATTATTCTCCGTGTCCCCAGTCCCTAAAGTGTGATCCCCAACACTCTGCCTAAAATCCTGCTGTTGATATGTAAATTAATCTGTCCACTTGCCGTTTGCTTGACTACACTTAGAAGTTAGCAACTGCATTGCTGTCCTTAAAGCATCAATGATTATGAAGTTATCCTTAAAGCAACTGGCCGTTTATCTGTCTTTACTAGCGATTGGCGGTGGTGCAGGTTTGTTTGGCAGTCGCTATTTTTTGCCACAAAAACGCTCGTTTCAAGAGCTAAAGAATATGACTATGGCTTTACCCCCAGAGTCTGTAGTTCCTAATTCCGTTGGCGGCACGATTGGAACTACTGGGGGTGATAATGTAAATTTTATTGCTACGGCTGTACAAAAAGTTGGGCCAGCGGTGGTACGTATTAATGCTACCCGCAAAGTACCAAATCCCATCTCTGATGCTTTGAAAAATCCTGTTTTGCGGCGATTTTTTGGGGAGGATGAGCAACCATTTCCTCAAGAAAGAATTGAACGCGGTACAGGTTCGGGATTTATTTTGAGTGCAAACGGAGAATTAATTACTAACGCTCATGTTGTAGCGGATACAGATACAGTACAAGTTACTCTTAAAGATGGTCGGACTCTAGAAGGGAAAGTAGTGGGTGTTGATTCTGTCACAGATGTGGCAGTAGTCAAAATCAATGGGGATAATTTGCCAACTGTCAAGCTGGGTAATTCGCAAAATTTGATACCAGGACAATGGGCGATCGCTATTGGCAATCCTTTAGGTTTAGATAATACTGTTACCATTGGCATCATTAGCGCTACAGATCGCACTAGCGCCCAAGTTGGTGTCCCAGATAAGCGAGTTAGCTTTATCCAAACCGATGCCGCAATTAACCCCGGTAACTCTGGTGGCCCCTTATTGAATGCCCAAGGTGAAGTGATTGGAGTCAATACTGCTATCCGCGCCGATGCTCAAGGACTCGGTTTTGCAATCCCCATTGAAACTGCTGCTCGTATTGCTAAAGAATTATTTACAAAAGGACGTGTGCAACATCCTTTCTTGGGGATTGAAATGGCAGATTTGTCTCCAACCAAAAAACAGCAGATTAATCAAGAAAACCAACTCAACATTCAGCAAGATGTTGGAATTGTAATTAAAGGAGTGCTGGACAATTCACCAGCTAAGCGAGGTGGACTACTGCCTGGTGACGTAATTCAAAAAATTAACGGCAAACCAGTCAAAACTTCAGCCCAAGTACAAAAACTGGTAGAGTCAAGCAGCGTCGGAGAAATTCTCACTATTGAAGTCAACCGCAACGGCAAAGTTCAAACTTTAAAAGTGGAATCAGGAGCCTATCCTCAAAAGTAGTTAATAGTCATTAGTCCTCTTTGAGACGACAGGGAAAACCCTGCTTTTAAGTAGGAATTGAACAAGAACGCTGTTTTTACAAAAACAGGGAGTAGGGAGTAGGGAGTGGGGAGTGGGGAGTAGGGATACAAAAACATTAAAAACTGTCTTTTGTGGGTCATTGCCCACTGTTAGGAAAAGATTTGTGCCGAGATTGCTTGCAACGAGGCACAATGCGTCCTGACTTCAATCCCACGCCTTAACCCTGTTTTGTCAGTTTGGGAGAAGCCTATCGCTGAAAGCCTTTTGGAGCTTTAGTTTTAAGCTTTTGGTTATAAATTTTAGTTACTGTTAGAAAATAAAGGCTCAAAGCTAGATTGGATGAAAGTTTCAGAATCTTGCTTTGATTATTACTTTCCGAGAGTGACATAAAAGGGTTAAGGCGTGGGTTCCCTACTCCCTACTTCCACATCGCCACTCCCTCTAAATTGCGCTTGGCTTACTTGAAAAACGTCCTGATTAAAACTGTAGCTCCAACCCAGAACTAAAGTATTTGTAGAACAGGGAACGTGAACGTTCCCTTTTTGGTAAATACAAATGACTAATGACAAAGCGAAAAATTTAAGCACCGACTTCCGGCGCTCAAAATTTTTCAACACAGGACTATCATCATGAGTGATTGTGCAGTTTACACGTGTTTTAGCTTGTTAACTATTGACTATTAGACAAATGATCTAACTGCATTCTTTGTTCCATCTGGCGCAGAAAGTACCCCGTCATCATAGCCGATGCTAAAAGTCCAGCTAGGTTCTCCCGGTCTGTAGTAATTTGCACATTGAAATTTTCGGCAGGTAACATTCCCACAAGCCCTTGGACATTCTGCGAAATGATTTGTTTAATTTCAGGGCTAACGGACTGGGCTACACGGGCTAAAACATCAGGAGACTGATGCTGTAGATATTTGAGTAACTGATTGGGATATTCTTCGGAATGGTCGGAAAGAAGTTGATTGGGGTGTTCCTCAGAGTTGTCGTTCAAAAAGTCAGGATTAAACACCATTGGCAGTTTTATTTAGCTTAGTTGCTAATTCTACTCTAAACCATAGAACAACGGTAGCGCATTCCCCACAGATATAAGTCGAAAAGAGGAATGGGGAGTAGGGAGTTCTTTATTCTCCCCCTGCCTCCCCTGCTCCCCCTGCCACCCCCACATTTAACTCAAGTTCCAGTTGTTCTTCCTTCTGGTTGGTGGGGAATGCTTTGGGGAGTTGTTCAATTTGGAAATATTGATGAAATTTTGGAGTTACTTGCAGCGAGTAGGAGCGAGAATCACTATCTCGGCGTTTCTTGACAAAGCCAAGCTCTACAAGTTCTTGAACGTGCTGATATGCTCCTGAACCGCGCACGTTAATTAAGTCGCTTTGAAGTATGGGACTATTGAGGGCGATCGCTGCTAGAGTCCGCAATGCTCCTACGCCTAATTCTACAGGAATTAGCGTTTGCACTAAATCATGAAAGTCAGACCGCAGTTGTAAACTATAACCATTTGGGGTTTCTACAACCTCTAGAGCGCTTTCTCGGCGGGCATAATCGTCAATTAGTTCAATCATGCCCTCCTCAATAGTAGTGCGATCGCAGGCGGCATACTCGGCGATTTCGCCGAGCGACAAGGGTTTACCCTTTAAATAGAGAATTGCTTCTATCTTTGTCGCTGTAGGTGTAATCATTTAGTCATTGGTCGATCATTGGTTATTAGTCATTGGTGAGCTAGCGCGGTCTCAAGAAGCGCGAACCCGCAAGGGTCATTAGTTAGTAGTCAAGAGTCAAACAAAACTACTTTAGCTCTGAAATTTTTGACCCTAGACTCGATAAAGCGGTTGACAACTAACAATCAACAAATGTGTGGGATTATAGCGTAATTCTATAAAAACGTCAACTATTTTGCACGTTCAATTCTGATTTTCAAGTCGCTTCGTGCAGTTATGAGTTTGCACTAAATCATCTAAACTACATAATAATGGGCTATTTCAAGCTATGCACCTAGATAACAAATCACACAGCAAGAGCATAAGAATCCTTACCAATTCCCCATTCCCCATGACAACTTCTGTTAACTCTGCTCTTTTAGCCACTTGTGTGCCAGCACTCCGACGAATTTTCGCAGTGTTGACGTTAATGGTGTGCTTGAATTTAGTCATCTCCCTGTCAGCGGTGGCAGCAAACCCACCTAGCGATTTACTCAAGCAACCAGCTACAGAAATTACAATTAGCTTAGGTAATTCAGCCAATGAACTTAAGTTTGAACCAAATCATCTAGAAATGGTGAGTGGTAAGCGCTATTTGTTACGACTGAATAATCCCAGTCAACTCAAGCACTACTTTACCGCCAAAGATTTTGCCGATGGCATCTGGACTCAAAAAGTCGAAGCAGGCAAAGTAGAAATAAAAGGGGCAATTCACGAATTAGAACTCAAGCCAGGTGCTGAAGCAGAATGGGTGTTCGTGCCCCTCAAATCAGGTAAATATGGTTTACGTTGCCCAATATCAGGACACACGCAAGCAGGTATGACAGGAGAGATTATCGTCACTAATTGATTCAGAACTCCTGATTAACCTCTTGATCTGCCTGTGTGCTTTTGATGAGAAAACACATCCCCATACTCGCGATGTGCTATTGTATCTACGGTAGCAGCATATTTAAATTAATCCCTATCAGGGATAAAAATAACTTAAATTATAGATATTACTTCTCAACTAAGCTAGAAAAAGCATTTACATCTAAACAGTAAAGCATCTGTAATTATTAATCTCCCATGAACATTCTTAGTAACTTGCTTTCTCAAACAACTCAGCCTACAACCACAAAAAAACAACGCCGAGGAATTGAAATCAAATCGCCGCGTGAAATTGAAATTATGCGGCAGTCAGCAAAAATTGTTGCAACTGTACTCAAAGAAATTTCTGAGTTGGTCAAGCCCGGAATGACTACCGCCGACTTAGATGCCTATGCAGAAAAGCGTATCCGTGAAATGGGCGCAACACCAAGTTTTAAAGGATATCACGGTTTTACAGGTTCTATCTGCTCCAGCATTAACAATGAAGTCGTGCATGGTATTCCAAGTCCTAAGAAAATGATCCGCATGGGAGACGTATTAAAAGTAGATACAGGTGCTTATTACCAAGGTTTTCATGGCGATTCCTGCATTACGATCGCAGTCGGTGAAGTAACCCCCGATGCTGCTAAACTAATTCGTGTAGCCGAGGAAGCGCTTTATAAAGGTATTGAACAAGTCAAAGCAGGCGTATATTTGCTTGACCTTGCAGGGGCAATTGAAGACCATGTGAAGGCAAATGGCTTTACCATAGTCGAAGAATTTACAGGACACGGAGTTGGTCGTAATCTGCACGAAGAACCGTCAGTGTTCAACTTTCGCACTCGTGAAATGCCAAACGTGAAACTCCGTGCCGGCATGACGCTAGCAATTGAGCCTATTGTCAATCAAGGTTCTAGACATACAAGGACATTATCTGATCGCTGGACAGCAGTCACCGTAGATAATTCACTATCGGCCCAGTTTGAGCATACGGTCTTAGTGACAGACACTGGTTATGAGATATTAACCGATCGCTCCAAGGTTTGATGTTGTGTGAGATTAAGCAAAAACAATATTTTACAAAGATAAACCTATAGAGACGCGCAATTGCGCGTCTCTATATGTATTTGGGGTTTTTAATTAAGTCTATATACTTATTTCGCCTAAATCTGCTTTTTAAAAAAGAGCTATCAACTAGTTTTTTTCAAATAATTAGGTGACAAAAATACAGCTTTTATGTCGTTAAAACTTTCTAAATACTCTTAATCATTTTACTCATATTTGGTTGAATTTAATTTTATTGCCTCTACTGAAATTTGTGGATATAACTGGCTATCAGCTTACAATTTAAGCTGTTAATGATTGAACTTATTTATTTAAATTGAGGTTAATAAATAGTATTTTGAGATTAAATATGTTTGTATTACCTTTGATATATAGCCGAATTGGTAATTATTTTTGCTCCTATATTATAAAAATTAGGTTGAAATAGTTAAATTGTTCTGGGAAAATCGAATGTACCAATCAAGAAATGCTTTGTATTCTTGATTTTTTAACCCAATTTAAACTGAGGAAAAACTAAGTGTCTGTAATTAAAATTTATGATCTCAAGCATAACGTTAGCCAACTAGAAACTCTATCTAATTGGCAAACAAACCAAGTATTTGGTGGTAGTAAAGGCAGTTATGAAGTTGGCCGTTACATAGGGATTGCTTTAGCAATTGCTGCTGAGCTTATTCCTGGTTAATCAAGTCAATCAATAGTTTTGTGTTCATTAGTTACTTGTTTTTTTGAAGTGTTGTTCTTGATAAGGGAGATAATTTCGCCATGAAAGCTAAGATTGTAATTCAAGATATTACTGTAGATTCCTTGCTTGATATTCCTTTCCAAGATATGAGCCGTATTATTGGTGGTTATTCCTGGGCAGAATTTAAGCAAGATGTTAAAGACTTTTTTGACGGTGTTATAGATGGCTTTAACTCTATTAATTAAGCCAGGATAAAATCCATAACTAATTAACATTCTCTTACCATCAGACTATACTTGTAGTTAATGGTGAGAGGATGTTAGCAAATCTTTTTCAAGAACACGCTCTAGGGCTATGTATAATTCTGGCAATATGAGAATATGACTAATCTAATCTGTTAATTATCAAAATTTGACTGTGCAAGGTTTTCTTAATCTCAACAAATCATTTGGTTGGACTTCCCACGACTGTGTGGCACGGGTGCGAAAACTTTTGCGCCTTAAACGTGTAGGCCATGCTGGAACTTTAGATCCTGCGGCTACTGGAGTATTACCGATCGCACTTGGTAAAGCCACAAGACTATTACAATATTTACCAGAGAACAAAGCCTACAAAGCGACAATTCGGCTGGGTGTGCGTACCACAACTGACGATTTACAAGGCGAAATTATTGCTTCTCAACCTTGTGTAGGATTGAATTTGGCAGCAGTGAAAACTGCTTTGTCACAATTTACAGGCAAAATTGAGCAAATTCCCCCAATCTACAGTGCAATTCAAGTGGAAGGAAAACGCCTGTATGACTTGGCGCGTCAAGGTGAAACTGTCGAAGTTCCAGCACGGACGGTGGAAATTTTTCAAATAGAGATTTTAGATTGGCGAGAAGGGGATTTTGCGGAATTAGATGTAGTTATAGCTTGTGGTGCTGGTACATATATTAGAGCGATCGCTCGTGATTTAGGAGCAATCTTGCAAACTGGTGGCACTCTCGCCGCTTTGACACGCACCCAAAGCAGCGGCTTCGACTTAGCAGATAGTTTCACCGTTACCGACTTAGAAGCACAACTACAAACCGAAACATTTCAACCCATCTCCCCTGATACAGCATTACAGCACCTACCACATATCACTTTACCTTCAGTATCTGCTCACAAATGGTGTCAAGGTCAACGAATTTCTCTGAGTTGGGATATTTCAGGGTTTGTACGAGTTTATCAAGAAGAAACTCGTTTTTTAGGTATTGGACAATTACAAGATGAAGTGTTGATTCCCCAAATGGTGTTTGAACCGATTTCGTAATTTTACCAAAACTAAGGGTATAGGAGAAGAAGTTAAAGCAGCCAACTATTTCATTGAAAAAGCAGAATACAAAAATAAAAAAGCGATCGCTCTTTGTTAAGAAAAGTTAAGGGCGATCGCTCTATTCTATGTTTACTAAGCTAACAATAACTCAAATTGCATCTTTGCGTTTTAAGACAAATATGCAACATCAGAGCAGATTAGCCTAAATATCCTGTTCGCTTAAATCACGACTGAGATGATCAAATGGTTCATCCACAAAAGAAGTATCAGCTACACCTGCGGCTGCTACTTGTTCCTTCACCATATCCTTGAGAATTTGGATACCGCGAACTGTGGGCCCAATGGGGACTCCCAAAGAATTGTAAGTTTCCCGTAGACCTTGTAGCACTCGCTCATCCAGTACATTTGTGTTGCCAGCAACCAACGCATAGGTAGCATAGCGCAAGTAGTAGTCCATATCCCGCAAACAAGCCGCATAACGACGGGTTGTGTAGGCATTGCCACCGGGGCGAATCAACTCTGGTAGTTCTTCAAATAACTTAGAACCAGCCTGCCTCACCATTCCAGCCGCATTAGAATTAATTGCTGCTGCTGCTTGTACCCGTGCGGTACCACTTTCAAAATAAGATTTAAGGCTGTCGATCGCATTCCGATCAAAATATCGTCCTGCTACGTCATAATTCTTAATCAAACTTGTTACTGCATCGCGCATTCCTTTTTCTCCCAATCATTGCTATCTATGGTTTGATATTTATTTGGCTGCACTTACGCACCAGTAAAATTTTGTGCCTCTTAAATAAAATAGATCAAGCACAAAAATAATCCATCATTACTTAAGGATTCTATGCCAAAGTTGACCCCTATGAGATGAACTTTCCAGTTTTGTGCAGATGATCAGAGAAAGGTTAATATAACCTTTAATCCAGATATTCTGTAACAAAGTTTACAAAAGTCTCTAATGTCTAGTATTTATGATATTCCAGGTGTGTCATCACAACTGGGTTTACCTCAGCAAGGTTAGGATGCTTTGGCAGATTCTGGTTTACATTAGGAAATTGGCAGAGAAGGAGTAACAATGACAACCCCACAAGAAGTCTTGAAGATGATTCAAGACCAAAAAATTCAGATGATTGATCTGAAATTCATTGATACACCAGGGACATGGCAGCACCTGACTGTGTACTATAACCAGATCGATGAAAGCTCGTTCTCTGATGGCGTACCTTTCGACGGTTCCAGCATTCGGGGTTGGAAAGGCATCGAAGAATCAGATATGACAATGGTACTCGATCCAAACACTGCCTGGATCGATCCATTCATGAAAGAGCCAACACTCAGCATCATTTGTAGCATTAAGGAACCGCGTACAGGTGAATGGTATAGCCGTTGCCCTCGCGTAATTGCCCAGAAAGCCATAGATTATCTAGTTTCTACTGGTGTTGGTGACACAGCCTTTTTTGGCCCAGAAGCTGAATTCTTCATTTTTGACGATGTTCGCTTCGATCAAACCGCCAACTCAGGCTATTATCACGTAGACTCTGTAGAAGGTCGCTGGAATTCTGGTAAAGATGAAGGCCCCAACCTGGGTTACAAACCACGTTTTAAAGAAGGTTATTTCCCGGTTGCACCTACAGATACTTTTCAAGATATCCGTACAGAAATGCTGTTGACGATGGCAGCATGTGGTGTACCAATTGAAAAACAACACCACGAAGTTGCTACCGGCGGTCAGTGTGAACTAGGTTTCCGCTTTGGTAAGCTGATTGAAGCCGCTGACTGGTTGATGACTTACAAATATGTCATCAAAAACGTTGCTAAAAAGTACGGCAAAACTGTTACCTTCATGCCCAAGCCATTATTTGGCGATAACGGTTCTGGGATGCACACTCACCAATCCATTTGGAAAGATGGTAAACCTCTGTTCGCAGGTAATGAGTATGCGAAGTTGAGCAAAACAGCTTTGTATTACATTGGTGGTATTCTCAAGCACGCACCAGCACTGTTAGCAATCACTAACCCCACTACCAACTCTTACAAGCGCTTAGTACCTGGTTATGAAGCACCTGTAAACTTGGCTTACTCCCAGGGTAATCGTTCTGCTTCTGTACGGATTCCGCTATCGGGCGATAACCCCAAAGCGAAGCGATTAGAATTCCGTTGTCCTGATGCTACTTCTAACCCATACTTGGCATTTGCTGCTATGCTTTGCGCTGGTTTAGATGGTATCAAAAACCAAATCGATCCTGGTGAACCCTTAGATAAAAATATCTATGAACTTTCTCCAGAAGAACTAGCTAAAGTTCCGTCAACTCCAGGTTCTCTGGAATTAGCATTGGAAGCACTAGAAAATGATCATGCTTTCTTAATAGAATCTGGCGTGTTCTCAGAAGACTTCATCCAAAATTGGATTGACTACAAGCTAGCAAATGAAGTCAAACAAATGCAGCTACGCCCTCATCCCTACGAATTTTATCTCTACTACGATGTTTAATTCATTGCAATGGGAGGGCGGGTTTACTAGTACTCTGGTTAATTGCGAAGGTTCTTGGCAAACCCGTCCTTACAATCAGGTGAAGTTTTAGACCCTCATGTGAAAACAGAGAACAAGAAACTGTTAAGAGTTCCCTGTTCTCTGTTCCCTTGTTAAATAATTTTGCCACCCTCTAGGGTGGCTTTTTTATTAGCTCATCGTAGCGTTGCTGCGGTCATAGATCATACGAGTTGTAGGGTCTATCTTCCCTTGAATGGGGTTCCAGTAGTGAGATATTTCTTCAGGAAGACCGAGTTCCTGTGCTGCACGCATCAGCATTGATTGTTGACGATTCTTGACTTGCTGATATTGACGAACCATCAATGCACGAGATTTATCTGCAATAGACATAACAATAATCCTCCCTGTTGGTTTTAGTGAATGTATATTGAACGTTTTTCCATATGATTTAATATAGCATAAATTCTGTATCATAAGCTACGAAATGCATTTTTATAACAAAAATTCATAATGATAGATTTTGGCTATGTTTCTGCCAAAAGTCAGTAAAAATCTTTCCCCAGCCAGGCAGCACAGCTATTGATAACCAAAAATCTTGCTTGAGAGTGGTATTGCTTAAAAACAAATATCTGTCTCGGAGTTGATCGTTTATTTGTTACAGTTGTTTACATTTGGAAAGCAAGCAAATAAAAAGAGTATGTGGTTTCAAGGAAACAAGATACTACCTTATGTCATTAGTTACATTCTTGACAAATACTGACAGTAGATGTGATTAATTTGTATTACCTTAACTTTTTTCTCAGTAACACAGTGTTGCTACATTTGTTGCAGAAAATTAACAAGTTCCGTGGGTTTAAGTCCCCCGGTTCTATAACCGGCAAGTAAAACTTATATTACGTTAGCGTTAGCGAAGCGGTAGCGAGGTACGAGCGTCAGCGGTAGCGAGT